>JAGWYX010000383.1 GCA_018969165.1 Verrucomicrobiota bacterium | reverse complement strand
CGGTTTCCAATCGGCGACATATCGGACCAGGTTCCGCACCAACCGCTCGGCGGCCGGATCGCTCTCGGTGCGCCCCGTCACATCCATCTGGCAGAACACCACCAGTCCCCTGCCCTCGCGGTATTCCAAAAGCGGACTGTATTGCAGGCTGAACCCGCCATCGAGGACCGGCAGGAAATCCCCGCCGGGCGGCTTCTCGATCAGCACTGAAGCCACGTTACCACGATTGCCACAGCGCCACGCGCGGGTGACCGGGATGCCGCACCACTCGACGGTCGGACCGTAGCGCGGGCGGGTGGTGTATTTCAGCCGCGGCGGCAGCAGCGTCGCCTCGCCCCGCCAGTCGCGCAGATTCTCCCCGGCCAATCCCGTCAGCGCCGGGTAGTTCGCAACCCGAGGGAAAACGCGTCGGAGTCCATACTCCTCGACGCGAAAGCCCAGCCGCTTCTCCAGTACCTCAGAGGATTGCTCGAACACAATCACTCTCAAGCCGTCGCGGACGCGGCGCAAATCCGGCGCCGCCCCGTCAAGGGTGAGCGCATTCTTGCCGATGATAAAAATATCGTTCGTGGACAAATCGCCGCCGGCCTCGACGCGGCGCGTCTTCACGCCGAGTCGGTTCAACAATTCGGTCGTTTGCCCAAACGGATCGAATACGGCCACATTGACTGCCGAAGCGCCGGCCGCCGGAGCGCGGCTTGTCCCCAGCCGCAGCACGTCGTGCCTGCGAGTGTCTCCAGAACATTTGCCAACTGACGCGGAGCGCACCCGCCGGGAGTTGAGACAACTCGCGGTCCGCGCCTGCCCTGCGCGCCGGGCCGGAGGCCGGCCCTCCGACCCGGGCGAGAGCACGTGGATGGTGAACGTGTCCGTCTGCGTTTCGCCGGTGCTGAACCGCACCGTGGCACGGAGGGTGAACGCTCCCGGCGACACCGTTGCCGGCAACTCGATCCGCAGCGGGATTCGCGCCTGGGTCCCCGTTGCCACCGTGATTCGCTTGCGCCCCGTCAGCGCTCGCGGCAGGTCCAGCGACCAGCGGCAATCGCACCGGACCGTTCGACGCGAGTTATTGATGACGATGATCTCTTTCTGAAATGTTTCGCCTGCCAGAAAGTTGTGATCCTTGCTCGTGAAGCTCCCGGGTTTGCCCGCCAGATACGCCAGCAGCGGCCGGTTGTTGCGCACCAGCGCCTCGGCGGCCGCCGTCGCCACCCAGTCGGTGCGGTCGAACGCCAGGTCCATCCGTTGGTAGCGTTGGTCCAGGTAATCCGGGCTGAAACCGGGCCGTTGGAGCTGCGCCCAGTCCACCTTCAACTCGACCCGACGCCGGTCCACCCCGTCGCGGAGCTTCCAAAAATGCTCGTGTTCCCAGGGCGAAATGGCCGACACGCCCCAGGTGCGAAACGCGCGCCAGTTGTCGGTCAGGTAACGCGCGAAAACCGGGTATTGATCGTCGAACCGGGTCGAGCCGACCGGGACCGGGTAGTCCCAGCGGTGCCACCGTCGGCCGGCCTGGAACTGCCGTGCTTCCCAGCGCAGATCGGTCTTCTCCGCTTCACTGAGTTGGTAAGCGCGGTCGCCGACGAACTGCGCGTTCCATTCGGCGTTGCACAGTTCCCACGGCACGACCGCGCTGCCGAACTCGCGCTGGCCGTGATACCAACCCCGGTACATCGTCCAGTCCCACGTGAACGGGGCGCCGTATTCGCACGTAAAGACCGGCTTGACGCCGCGCGTTGCCCAGTGCTCGAACCAGTCGGACAACTCCTGGATCGGGACGAAGTTCGGATAAAAATTGATCGCGTGCATCGATCCGAGATTCCCCGAGGCGTGATGATAAACGATCCGACCCGGGTCCAGCGACCGGACGATCGCCTCGGCGCGCAAGGCAAGCTTCACGTTCCGGAGCGCCCAGGTGTCGCGCGCGTCGTGGATGCCGTCGATCATGTCCGGGTTCATGTCCTCATCGTATCCGGTGGCATTGTGGCTCATCGCGTACATCACGACTGACGGATGGTTGCCCGCCGCCCGCGTGTAGTAGGCGGCGTGGCGCGCGTAGCCGTTGGCCTGGTCCGCGTCCGGTCCTGACCAGTCGTAATGGCTGAAGTGCGGCTGAGAGAATCCGACCAGCATGCCGACGTCGTCGGCCGCACGCAGAATCTCGGCGAACCCGAGCTGCGATCCAGGTTCGCAGGCGTAATTATGGGTATAGACATAATTGATCCCAAAACTCTTGAGCCGCTCGAGGCTCTCTCGCGCCGCGGCATACGTGGCGGCCGCGGCGCTGACCTCGGCGTTGTCCAAAGGCACGGCCGACAGAAAAATCCGCGTGCCGTTCAAGTAAAAATCACGGCCGTCAATCCAGAACTCGCGGAACCCGAACCGCTCGGTCCACGCGGTGTCCAACACCCGGCCTGCGCTGTCCATCAACGACACTTCGAGTTCGTAGGTATTCTGCGGCGTGTCGAGATCCCAAAGTCGTGACGGGGCCCAGCGGGTGCTGAAGGTGAAAGCGGCAGGGCGTTGTTGCCGCGCCACCTCGTCCCGCGGCAGCTCAACTTCACCATCGACGCGAGTCTCGCCCGACGCACGCGAAGCCCGAGCGAGGGTTACGGTCATAGCAGCCGACGTGAGTCGGTTCTGATCCATGCCGGCAGCAGCGCGAGCGGACTGACGTCCGCTGCTACCCGGTAGTTGGAGAACCTCCTCGCCCGCCCTTCGGGCACCCTCTCCTCCGCCGGCAGCGGAGGAGAGGGCCGCGGAGAGGAGGCGCCCCTCGACGCCACGGCCATAAAACGGTTCGCTCGTGAATTGTTTGATGACCCGTCCTCGCACCAGGATCCGGGCCTTCATCCGGTAGCACCCCGCCGGTGCCAGCCCGGTGATCGAGGCGCGGACGGCGCATTCGCGCTTCCGCACCGAGGTTTCCACCCGCACGTCGCCGATCCGCGGTCCCCGCGGCGTGCTGACCAGCCACACATCGCCGCAGAGACCGCGCCGCGCAACAGCGCCTTTGACCTCGCGGGCCGAAGCACTGTCGGTGTACGACAGCATCACGCCCTTCAGCGGCATCGCCACCACCAGCAGGCTCAAGGTGTGGATCGGGCCAAGGCCCGGCACCCGGGGCACGGAGGTCGCAGCGCCGGACCCGGGACCACACGCAGACGTGAGGTCCAGTTGGCCACCGGGAAAACGAATCTCGCCCACCCGCGCGCCGTCCACGAAAACAACCGAATACGAGTCGAGGTACTCGAGCCCGAGGGTGATCCGACGGCCGGCCCAGTTGGCGGGAAGCCCGAACGTCCGGCGGTACCAGGCGGCGGTGACTTCACCCAGTTTTGTGTCCTTCCAATCGGGGTGCGCATAGAGCGTCTGGCAATCCTGCTGCAGGTAATCGGAAATCCCGGGCCAACTCCCCGGCACCTGGTAATAGCCCCAACTCCCCGCTGGCACCTGCTGCGCCGTGGCCGCCGCCGGCTGCCATTGCCAGAGGCCGTTGATGCAAATCCGTTCCCGCGTCGGCGTGGTTTCGCGGAACGCCGCGCGCACGTCCCAGACGGCCTCGACGCCAGCGGGTAAGGCGACCGCCGTCGGATCGGCGCGGATTTCGAGAGCGGCGAGGAGGAGGCCGCACGCCAGCACGCCGCTCGACGGCGAAAGCGCTCGGTTCAATCGGTGGCGCATGGAATTAGTTCCGTTGATTCTGAAAACGAATCTCGCGCAAGTCAAGTGTTCCATACCCCCCGGGTTTCCCACCCTGCCCATCAGCCGCTTTGCCATCCGGACGCTTCCCATGAACAGGATCGCGGATTGTCCTCAACCCGCAGCGGTTCGGCGCGCGCCGCGGCTTGGGACCAGCCGCGGTCCGATCGCGTGCGGGTTCACGGTCTCGACGCATGCCCCACCACCAAGGGAGGCTCCCCGTGAAACAGGTAGCAGCGGACGTAAGTCCGCTCCGTCTGATCGCCAAAGAATTGGAGCCGACTCACGTCGGCTGCTACGGGGCGGGAAAGGACGCCTCCTCCGGCCCTCTCCTTCGCTGCCAGCGGAGGAGAGGGTGCCAGAAGGGCGAGAAAGCAGAATGAACGGGGAGACCCGGCGCGGCAGGGGCGCAACCGAAGGAGCGCGGACAGCCATGTCCACACGATCATCGTGGACCAGAGCCTGACCAGGGACCAGGCTGTCCCCGCTCCGCGAAGATTTTTGCCGAATGCGATGAGTCTGATCTGAATTGCGTCGGCTGCTGCGAGATCGGATGAGATGGCGGCGGAAACGCAGGCTGAAGCCTGCGGCTACGGAGGACCGGTGGCACCGCCACGCCCTCGTGCCAGGATTGCTGTCCCAACGCCCTCACTTCCCGGCCGTCTGGCGCAGGGCGCCGTCGGCTTCTAATCGGACCGTGACGTATTGGTTGGGTGTGTAAGGCACCAGCACCGAGTTGGCCGTAGCGGCCAGTTTGCGTTTGTTGACTTCTACGCCGTTGCACAGGAAAGCGCCGCGCAAACGCAACGTGGGCAGTTGCAGCTCGGCTTGGCCGGCGCGCCCGCCAATCTCCCGGAAACGCAGGATGTAACCGTCGCCGTCCTCAGCCGCCTTGAACGTCACCATCTGCAGATCCGGCGTGTCCAGGCGGAAGAAGGAGCCGGCCGGCGCGGGGAACGGACGATCCTGACCCGTCACACCCGCCGAGAAGGACGAGATGAAGGGGTAGGCCAGCACCGGCGCGCGCGTGTCGGCGTCGAACCGGGCCAGTTGCTGGCGCCCGAGCCCCATCCCGCTGGTGAGGCAATAGCGAAACGTGAACGCCCCGCCCTGCTCCGCCCGGTAGTTGGTGAACCAGTAATTGTGCATGACATAGGAATAAACGTGGCCGTTGTTGATCGCCAGGTGCGCGGGCCATTTGCCCCGGTTGATGTCGGTCAGACAAACCAGCGGCGCGTCGGGCGTGGACCA
>JAGWYX010000382.1 GCA_018969165.1 Verrucomicrobiota bacterium | reverse complement strand
CCCTCCGGGCCAAGGCCAATTTGCCCTGGGGCGTCGTTGCGCGGGCAGTCGAGTATCGCCGAGGATACCCTCCTACCCGCACGCCTAGCCCCAGGGCAAATTGGCCGCTGGCAAACTGTATTCTCTCCCAGGGTCTGGTCAGTAGAGCGAAAAAACGAGGCCAAAAATCGGCTGTAAGGCCGTAAAAACGCCGTCAATTTTCCAGATCCACCTTGGAACAAAACCGTTATCCCGGCGACAGCATGGAACTACGGGGCAGTGTCCGAATTTGCGGTTGGAGCGCGAGTCTGTGACTCGCAGCGGCTTGATTTTGAAGCTGCTGGGCTGCGGCTCATAGAGCCGCGCTCCGAAATTAGGACACTGCCAACTACGGGCGAAACTTGACTTGTGCGCTGATAACTTTCAGGCTAACGCAATCTGATTATGCCACGGTCCGAGGTTTCATTTGCGGATCCGTCCAATGTCCTGGCGATCATCATGGGCGGGGGCCAGGGCACCCGCCTTTTTCCACTGACCCGGGACCGGTCCAAACCGGCGGTGCCACTGGCGGGCAAGTACCGCTTGGTGGACATCCCCATCTCCAACTGCATCAACTCGGGGCTCAAACGGGTGTATTTGCTCACCCAGTTCAATTCGGCGTCGCTCCATCGGCATATCTCCCAGTCCTATAAATTCGACCATTTCACCGGCGGCTTTGTGGAAATCCTGGCGGCGGAACAGACCCCGACCAACACCTCCTGGTACCAAGGCACGGCGGACGCCGTCCGCAAGAATATCGTGCACTTTCTGAACCACGACTTCGATTACGCGCTGGTCCTGAGCGGAGACCAACTCTACCGAATGGATTTCCGCCGGATCATCGGCCAGCACGTCGCCAGCGGGGCCGACGTTACCATCGCCACCATTCCGGTCAGCCGCGCCAATGCCCAATCCCTCGGCATCATGCAGATCCACGAGGAGCGGCGCATCGTGCGCTTTGTCGAGAAACCAACCGACCCGGCGGTGCTGGATTCCCTGCGGCTGCCGCGGGATTGGTACGGGCGCTTGGGGATCGAGGGCGACGACGAGTTTTTTCTGGCCTCGATGGGCATCTATGTGTTCAAGCGCGACGTGCTCCTGGCGATGCTGGACAACACCCTGACCGATTTCGGCAAGCACATCCTGCCGGCGGCGCTCCAGACCCACCGGATTTTTTCCTATGTCTTCCAGGGCTACTGGGAGGACATCGGCACCATCCGCTCCTTTTTCGAGGCCAACCTGGACCTGACTTCCGAGCTGCCGCACTTCAATTTCTTCGACATGAGCGCGCCGATCTTCTCGCGGCCGCGGTTTCTGCCCGCCTCGAAAATCAACGGGGCCGAGATCGATCACGCGGTGATCTCCGACGGGTGCATCATCAATTACGCCAGGATCAGCCATTGCGTGGTTGGGGTGCGCTGCCTGGTGGACCGCGGCAGCCAGCTCACCAACACCATCCTGCTCGGCAGCGACTTCTACGAGTCCGACGAGTCCATCGCCCGCAACATCGCCGCCGGCCGGCCGCGCATCGGGATCGGCACCAGCACGCGCATCGAGACGGCCATCATCGACAAGAACGCCCGGATCGGGAACAACTGCGTCATTTCGCCGGCCGGCAAACCCGAGAACGTGGACCACCCGCTCTACTACATCCGCGACGGCGTGGTGATCATCCCCAAGAACGGCACTCTCCCCGACGGGACGGTGATCTGAGGGGGGTCCCCTGCGGGGCTGCGCCATTCACCGGCGAGTCGATTCAGGCAGTGGCGCGATGCCGATTGCGAAGGCTAGCCATCTGCCTGTTCCGGCGGGCGACTCGCCCGGCGGTTCTGGAAAGATAAAACGTAAATCGGAGAAGACGGATGAAGTGTCCGGCCAGACGCCGGACACAGCACGCGAGACGCGTGCGCTCCCCGAGCCCGAAACGATTCACTCGCGCTCGGTGCAAATGGGGTCCGAGCGATTGGGCGTCGTCGCCAAGATGGACCTGGTCGATGTGCGAGCCGCACTTGCCACCGAAACCGCACCGGCCACCGAGGGCGATCGGGCCGACAGTATCGAGCAGGGAGAAGATTGAATTGGACAAGAGTGACGCAAGTTCCAACCTCATGAATCCAGGTGCCTCCAGAAAAGTGCACCTTCCGCGCTCATGAGGAGCGAGCCAAACACTTTTACAGATGCGGGCCATCGTGGCAGCGATCACCGGGGCCATTGGAGGCACGAATGGCGTCGCGGCCTATCAACGCATGCAAACTTCCGTCCAGGTCATTATCGACGGAAAGCGCGACGAACCGAATCTCGAGGCAAATCGGCAGGTTATGCCGCTGCGGTGCGCGGAGCCGGAGGCCTTCCAGGAACAGCCCGATGACGATGGCGACCATGATCCAAAATCCCACCGGGCATAATGCGTATACAATCAGCAGGCACAACGCCGACATGGCTAATAAGATCGGCGCCACAATGAGACCCAGCAAGGCCATACTCCCAATAATATGGCATCGGTCATCGAAGTCAAATTCGCTTTCTCGGGCCTGCCCCAAGTCGCGGCTGGCTTGGGCAAGATCGGCACACTCATCCAGGACCGGATGCGCCTGGTCCAGGATTCTAGCCGGCGGATCGCCAATGCCGGCACGGCCCCGTAGGAACGAATAGTGGAGCGGGGACGGGCCGCCCCCGCTCCGGCCCTCCGTGCTCTCCGTGTCTCAGCGGTGAACTCCCCTCTGCGCTCGCCTTACCCAGGAACGTGGGATTGGGATCAAGGACGGCGTCGTTTTGGCTGGCCATCTGCGCTTCGAGTTCGCACTCTGAATCGACATTGCGCCCATGTGGACCTACGTTCTAAAGCGCCTGCTGCACCTGATCCCGATCCTGCTGGGGGTGTCGCTGCTGACTTACTTCCTGATGACCCTGGCGCCGGGCGATTACCTGACCGCCCTCCAGCAGAACCCGCAGGTCTCGCCCGAGAAGATCGCCGAGCTGCGCGCCAAGCTGCACCTGGACCAGCCTTGGTACATTCAATACGGCTATTGGCTGATGCGGGCGGTCCACCTGGACTTCGGCTATTCGTTCATGTATAAGACGTCGGCCTCGACGCTGATCGGCCAGCGGTTGTGGAACACGTTTCTGCTCTCGTTCACCGCCACCGTCCTGGCCTGGGTGATCGCCGTGCCGCTGGGCATCTGGGCGGCGGTCAAGAAGGATTCCTGGGCCGACCGGCTCTGCGCCTTGATCGCCTTCCTGGGCCTGTCGGTCCCGGACATTCTGCTGGCGCTGCTGGCCCTGATGTTCGCCGCCAAGACCGGCTGGTTTCCCATCGGCGGAACCGAGAGCCTGCGGTTTGATTTTGATCACGTCGCGACGGGGGCGATGCTCTGGGACCGGTTGCATCATCTGATCCTGCCGGCGGCCGTGCTGGCGGCCAGCGACCTGGCCGGGATCATGCGCCAAATGCGGGCCAACCTGCTGGACACCTTGCGCGCCGAATACGTCACCACCGCTCGCGCCAAGGGCGTCGCCGAGGGCTGGGTGATTTACAAACACGCCTTGCGGAACGCCATCAATCCGCTGCTGACGATCTTCGGCTATTCGTTGGCCGGATTGCTGAGCGGCGCGTTCATCGTCGAGAACATCATGGCCTGGCCCGGACTGGGACGGCTGACGATGGAGGCGATCTTCGCCCAGGACTACCAACTGGTCGTCGCCACCGTGGTCATGGCGGCCGCGTTGCTGGTGGCGGGCAATTTTGTGGCGGACCTGCTGTTGGCCTGGAGCGATCCCCGGATTCGATTGAAATGACCCATGACCGCGGCGTTTCCCATCCCTCCGTCCACTCCGGCCCTTTCTCCGTTGCTGGCAGCGGAGGAGGGCCGGGGGGAGGAGGCGCCCTTCGCCAATGAGTTCAAGCGGAGGGAACCGCCGCGCCGCGTCGCGAAGTGTTCTCAAGTTGGCTTCCCCATCGCCGACTCAGGTGATTCGGGATCGGCAGGCTCCAGCGAAGTGGCATGAGACCTGACACGCCCGAACCAGCGGCCCCCGGCGACGGCCCCGTGGCTGTGCCCGCTTCGCCGTGGCGCGTGCTGTGGCGACGATTGCGGCGACAGCGCATCGCCACCCTGGGCGGCGGGCTGCTGGTGGCGCTCTACGGGATGGCGTTGCTCGCCGGCTTCGTCGCCCCCTACGGTTACGAGCGGCAGGACCGCGACCGCTTCTTCCATCCGCCGATCTGGCCGCGCTGGGAAGGAGGTCGGCTGGTGGTCCCGCGCTACCGACAAGTGGCTGGACAATTTGTCTATCGGCCGGTGACCGGCGATTACCGGCCGCTCCACCTTTGGGTTCGAGGCGAACCCTACCAACTGTTAGGCTGGATGCGCTCCACCCGCCATTTGTTCGGCACCGGCGATAGCGATTACCCCGTTTACCTGTTGGGGACCGACCAGTTCGGGCGGGACGTCTTTTCCCGCCTGCTTTACGGCTCGCAGATTTCGCTGTCGATCGGCGTGGTAGGCATTCTGATCTCGTTTTCAATCGGCATCCTGGTGGGCGGGGCGTCGGGATATTTCGGCGGATGGACGGACACGCTGATCATGCGGGTGTGCGAACTGATTATGTCGGTGCCCGGACTGTATTTGATCATCGCCTTGCGTTCGACGTTTCCACCCAAGCTCAGTTCCGGGCGGGTTTACCTGATGATCATCGCGATCCTGAGCTGTATCCGCTGGGCGGGCATGGCGCGGGTCGTACGGGGAATGGCCCTGTCGCTGCGGGAACGGCCGTTTGTCCTGGCGGCGCGCGCCCTGGGGCAGACCCACCTGCGCACGATCTGCCGGCACCTGCTTCCCAACACATTCTCGTACGTGATCGTCGAGGCGACGCTGAGCATTCCCTATTACATCCTGGGCGAGGTGGTGCTGAGCTTTCTTGGGGTCGGCATCCAGGAACCGGACCCAA
>JAGWYX010000381.1 GCA_018969165.1 Verrucomicrobiota bacterium | reverse complement strand
CGGGTTGGTGACGCACACCGCCGGCGTCCCCGTCGAGACGTTTCCCTCCGCGTCAACCGCCTGCACCTCCCACCACTGCGCCGCGCCGGCTACCAACCCCGCGACGGTCCCCGTGGTCGTGCTCAGCCCGGTCACCTTTGTCACGACCTGCGACGGGAGGCCGCCGGGGATTCTCTGGAGAATCGAATAGGACGTGATCGGCGAGTCGAGCGGATTCTGCGCCGGGCCGGGCGAAGGTGGCCAGGCAATGGTGATGCTCGTTGAGGTCAGGCCCACGACCTGCAGGCTGGCGGGAGATTGCGGAGTGGTGGTGGTCGCGGCGATGACGGCCGAGCGGGCGGTCGTGAACCCGCCGACGCTCGCGGTCACCACATAGGCGTGCGACGAGCCGAGTGCCAGGCCGCCGATGGACACCGTCGGGTTGGTGTTGCTGCCGCTTACCAGGTCATAAAAGGTGAACGATCCGCCTCTCCCGCCGTAGGCGACGTGCCGTTCGTAAACACTGAACGTAACCGGCCCAACCAACGGACTCTCCGGGTCCCATGACAACGTCACCGAGCTGTCGGTCCTGGCCGTCACCGTCAGGTTGGTGGGCACCGTCGGCGGCGGAGGCCGAACGATAACGTTGAAATTCCAATCGGCGATTCCGGCGTAATTGGTGGCGCGAATCGTGATGGCATTTGAACCAATCTGACCGCCCTGCGGCGTCCAAGCGATGGCGCCAGAGTAAAGATCTACCCGCATCCCGGCGGGACCGCTGATCAGGAGATAGGTCGGCTGCGGATTGCCGCTGGCGCTCGCGGACGACGCGTAAGGGACCGCGTAGGCCGCGTTGGTGCCGGGATACAGCGTGAACACCGGCGCACGGTCCGGAACCCCCAGTTGTTGGCTGCGCCAGACATCGCCGACCGCGACGCCATTGGTGTCTAAACCGCCCATTAAAATCAGGCGGCCCAGACTGTCCACGCCCATGGCCGCCGTGCTCAGCCCTTCGGGCAATGGCGTCGAAACCGTCCACGAATTCGCCGCGGGATCATAAACCTGGACGGCGCTGAGCGTTTGGCCCCCGGATATGCCGCCGGCCACATAAAACTTGCCATTGGCGCCGAGAGCCGCGGCGCTGCCGGTGACGGGGATGGGCATGGGAGCCATCGCGGTCCAGGTGTTCGCATTTACGGAGTAACGCAGGACACTGGCGGTGGCTGTCGCGACCGTGGGAGCGGCGCTGCCACCGAAGACGTAGATCGAGTCAGCGCCGTCGAACACCGCCGGGAAACCGTAACGCGCCGTCGGCAACGAGGCGATGCCAACCCAAGTGTCCAGGTCCGGATTGTAACGCTCGGCGGCCGAAAGCGGTTGACCGTGAGTGTCCAGGCCGCCGATGGCGTAGGCGCGGCCGTCGGCATCCGGCGCATACCCGAAGTCCGAACGGGCGACGCTCATCGGGGCAAGCGTCAGGGTGGGATCGCCTGAAGGACTGTAGCCGATGGTCGTGCTGGTGGCATTGGTGCCGTCGCTGCCGCCGTAGAGGATGACCGTATCACCGTTGGCCACGGCGCCGGGCGCGACGCCAACGCCGGGCAGCGCAGTCAATGCTTGCCAGACGAAATTCGTGGCGGCCAATCCCTGCCAATAGGCCGGATCAGGCTCGCCGCCGATGAGCAGGTTCCTCCCGCCGGCGGCCACGGTGGTCGCGGCCCCGCTCAGGGGCGCGCTTAACGATGGCCCCGGGAACCATGTCAAGGGAGCGGCAGACAGCCCGATGAGACTGGAAAGCAGGAGCGCGACTCCCGGACCCAACCCGGGAAACGGGCCGGTCACCATCGCGGGTCCGAACCTGCGACAGGGTGGTGGGTGCGCGTGATTTGCTGAACGTGGCATGGATGCGGCGATTCGCGTCAACCTAAGCGGGATCGCGACGGTGTCAAGAGGCCCCAAGCCGGGCCGGAGACCGCGTGCCTCTCAGTTTCCTGCCGCCTCGCGATCGCCGCCGCCTTTTGTCCGACCGGGGCTCGACGAACTTTTGTCGTACGTACGACAAAAGTTCGTCTTGGTATTAACACCGGACTTCAGGCCGGTGGGACTTGAGCGCCTCCGGCTCGGCCGTTTCAAGGGCTCGCAGCGGCGGCCTGACGGAAAACCGCTGAAGCGAATTTCGAAGCGCGGCCTGGTGAGGTATCCGGCTGAAGCCGGGCGTCAATGCCGGGGCTGGCCGCCTGCCAGCAACTGAGATGCGCGCCCCGCGGTCAGCGCTCCGGAGCGGCGCCGAAGAACGCGACCGTCCGCGCGAGGGGGCGGTGTGGCCGGGCCGCCGGTCAAAACCCCCTCGGCGGTTTCGAGGATTTGGTCTTCGCGGGCCGGGTCTTTTCGGCCGCGAGCTTCTTGTTCAAGTCGTCGATCTCCTGGCGCAGATCGCGCGTGGTCTTTTCGAGATCCAGGACTTCCTGGCGCAGGTTTTTGAAATCATCCACGGGTTGGCGGTCCGCCCGCAACGTCGTGATCGCCTTCTCGGCCGCCTGACGTTCGGGGCTGTCTTTGGCCGCGGTGGCGAACGTCTGCAGCACCGCGATCGCCTTGGGGTCGCCCAGCGTGCCCAGCGCGCGGATCGCCGCCAGGCGCACGTTCTGTTTCAGGTCGTTGATGTAGCCGATCAGAAACTCGCGGTCGCGGTCCTTCTTCTCCTGGTTGCGGGCCAGGTAGGCCAGCGTGTTCAGACCACCATTGAACCCGAAGGTGGTGTAGGCGGACTTGCGCGTCTGGAGATTCTGGCGGAGCGGGTCGAGATAGCCCGGATCGTCCTGGGAACGCATCGCGCCAATCGCGGCATCCGCCAGACGGTTCCGGTACGAATCCGACTCGAGGTCCTTCAAGAGGGTCTCGCGCACCGCCGGCTTCGCGTATCCGCCCAGGGCGCCGATCGCTTGCGCCTCGATGTCCGGATTCTGCTCGCGGCCGAGCGATTGCAGTTCCGCGGTGTAGGCCTTGTCAGCATAGAAGCCACCGATGTCCCCCATGACTTCGTTGCGCACCCGCGCGTCGGGTTGGTGCATCGAAGCCAGCAGGGCATCGAGCGCCTCGTCGGTGTGAATGCCGCGGAGGCCCTTGGCGGCCTCGATCCGCACGCCCCAGAATGGATCGTCGCGCAACACGCCTTTCAGTTTCGCGACGGCCTCGTGGTCTTTCCTGTCGGCCAACTGTTGGATGGCAAGGATGCGCCCCATCACGTCGGTCCGGTCCGTCAGTTGGGCCACCAGCATCGACTCGGGCAGTTTGAAGGTGACCTTGGCCAGCACGACATAGTCCGGGTCCACCCGCACGACCTCGGGCGCGGCCTCGAGCGGGAAGTAGAAGTCCTCGGTCTTTTGCTTGACCGTGAGGTGGCGGTCAACGGTGGCGGCCTTGGTTTTGAACCGGACCGTCAGCGGGAAGTCGAACAGCAACACCTCGTCGCTGAGCTTCTGATTTTGCTGGATGGTCAGCCCGGCCAGTTTCGACTTTTCGTCCCAGCGGTAATGGACATCGAGTTCCGGTTCGTGGCCGTGATAGACCCATTGGTCGAAGAACTGGTCGAACGAGCGGCCCGAGAGTTGTTCGACGACTTGGTTGAGGTCTTCGGTGACGACATTGCCGTATTGGTGGCGTTCGAGGTAGGTCTGGATGCAGCGGCGGTAGAGGTCGTCGCCCAGTTGCGCGCGCAGCATCCGGAGCACCCAACTGCCCTTGGGATAGGCCAGGTAGCTGAACTGTTCCATCGGCGCGTCGTATTTCCGGTAAACGATCGGCCGGGTATCCTCGCCCTGGCCCAGGATGTTCTGGGCGTCGTGGTAGAAGCCGTAAAGCATCGCGTCGTGGCCGTTCTTGTGGCCGTCGTAGAGGTGGGCGTAAAAGGTGGCGAACCCTTCGTTCAACCAAATCTGGCTCCAATCCCGGCACGTCACCAGGTCGCCGAACCACTGGTGGGCCATCTCGTGGGCGACCAATCCCTGGCTGTCACGGATGTTTTCGGTGGCGAGCGTGAACAGGGTGTAGTCGGTCAGCGTCGTGATGCTGGTGTTTTCCATGCCGCCGGCGACGAAATCGTTCACGCACACCTGGTAATACTTGGCCCAGGGATAGCGCACGCCGATTTCGTCGTCGTAGAAGCGCATGACGTCTTTGGTGTCCCGGAAGGAGTTGGGCGCCTCGCGAATCTCCGAGGCCGGGGTGTAGAAGGCCAGCGGCACGTCGCGGTATTTGTCCTCGACCTTTTTGAAGTAGCCGGCGAGGAGCGAAATCAGGTAATTCGAGTGCGGCTTCTCCTGGGCCCAGTGTGCGACGAGGCGGCCGTTTTCGGTGGTTTCGGAGAGCAACCGCCCGTTGGACAGCACGGTCATGCCCGCCGGCACCCGGCAGGTGATCTCGGAAGTGAATTTCATGTTCGGCTCGTCGAAGCACGGATACCAATGCCGCGCCTCGATCGCCTCGCCCTGCGTAAAGAAATGTTCGTCGCCCGGTTTGTAGCCCATCTCCGGGGTGCGGAAATAGAATCCCTGGGTCGGCTCGGCGTAGGTTCGCAGTGTGACCCGGGCCTCCTTGCCGGCCGGGATCGGGTTGGCGAAGGTCACGATCACCTCCTTGTCGGTGGCCTGGTAATCACGGACCGGTTCGGTGGACGAAACCGAGTTGAGGGTCAGATCGATGGCATCCAGGCGCAGTTCCTCCAGCGGTTTGGCGATGGGTTTGAAGGTCAGGGTGGTGACGACCGACACACTCCGCCGCTTGAAGTCCGGGGTCACGTCCAGCGCCAGGTGTTCGATCTGGATTTTGCGGTCCGGCGCGTACTTCCGGTTGTCGGGTGAGTCCGGCGGCGCGAAGAACGCGGCGGATTTGCGGCATTCGACCCGTTGAGTGTCGGCGGTGTCGGTGTCGGCTGGGAGACGCGGCAGAAGCCAAAGCAGGCAGAGAACGAGCGGCAGTGATCGGGGG
>JAGWYX010000380.1 GCA_018969165.1 Verrucomicrobiota bacterium | reverse complement strand
GAGCGGGGCTGAGCGGGGACGCGCTCAAGGAGGCAACGCGCTGGACTTTCATCGTGGCCGGGATCACCTCGCTGCTGCTGAGCGGCTTCAGCCTGACCTTGCCGCACACGCCGCCGCGAAAGGCCAGTGAAGGCGCGCCGGAAAAGCTGGCCTGGTTGGAGGCCCTGCGATTGCTCCAGCAACCGTTTGTCCTGGTGTTGTGGTTGGTGACGTTCGTGGACGCGGTGGTGCTTTACTCCTACTTCAACTGGACCGGGACGTTCCTGGGGGCGGCGGCGTCGGGCGGTGGGGCCGGCATCCCGGGCAATTGGATCATGCCCGTAATGAGTATCGGGCAAGTGGCGGAGATTCTGACGATGTATATCCTCGGGGCCACCCTCAAGCGGCTCGGCTGGCGGGTGACCATGATCGTCGGCATCCTGGGCCACGTGCTGCGATTCGGCGTCTATGCGTATTTTCCCCAGGCGACGTGGCTGATTGTGGTGGTGCAATTGATCCACGGGATTTGCTACGCGTTCTTCTTCGCCACGGTTTACATTTTCGCGGACACGTATTTTCCGAAGGACGTCCGCGCCAGCGCGCAGGGGTTGTTCAACGTGATGATCCTGGGCGTCGGCTCGCTGGTGGCCAACACGATTTGTCCCTGGTTGATCCAGGCGGTGTACACCCATGACGGGGTGACCCGTTACCAATCCCTGTTTCTGCTCCCCTGCTTCGTCGCCCTCGGCGCCGCGGTCGCGCTGGCCCTGTTCTTCCACCCGCCCAAGGCGCGGGAGACCGAGCCGGAGCCGGTTGCCGCGTCGGCACCGTAAACCAGCGAGGCGACGCCTCGCTGGTTACTCCTGAATGACCCGGTAGAAGCGGGTCCCTTGGGCGCCGCGCGAATCGCGAAACGACCCCGTCCCGCCGCTGACCACATTGGTCGCCAGGTCCAGCCAGGCGCCGAACGCCAGATTGTCGCTGGATTGCACGCGGCAGGACTTGCCGGCCTGGGCCGCCCAGACCACAACCACGTCGCCGTTCGGATCGAGAGTGGCGCCCACCAGGCGTGGGGCGGGGGCGTAATTCGACGCGCCGGGAGTCGCGGTGTTCATGAATTGGAATGGCGGTGGCGCTCCGTCCGGCGAGCGGCCTTCACTCACATCCGCGGTTTGCGATCCGAAACGCACCATGTCCACCGCGGAACCGTCCGGCGCGAACAGCCCGAGGAACGAGCCGGCCTTGGCGAGTTTGAAATTCACATGCAGATCCCCGGGGGCGGCCCCTGTCACCGTCGCGTTGTCGGCCCAGACCAGCAGGAAGCCGTTAGGCGGGAGAATCGCGCCCGGCGGCACGACAAAGCGGGCCGGATTGCCCGGATCATCCGTGAGGGTGTAATCCGTCAGATCCACGGTGTTGGTCTCGGCATTGTAGAGTTCGAACCAGTCGTCGAAATTACCGGTGAGAGGGTCAAGGATCGTCTGTTGGTTATCCGCCATCCATTCGTTGATGGTGACGGCGACAGGTGGGAAGCGCGGGTCGTTAGGCGCCCCGGGTGTGGAGCTGGCGAAGACCTGGCGGTGGCTGGCCTGGCCGTCGGGAAACGCGCCGTAAGATCGGCCGGGTTGCAGGAATTGGTAGGCCAGGTAATCCAGGACCACCGGCTGACCGCCTCGGAGTTGGCCGAGCGCGACGGTCCCGGTCGCTGACGCCAAGGTAAAATCGGTGTGGAGTTGGTTGGCGGTCGAGAGCGCAGGCCGGCCGTCGGCCCAAACAACCAGGAATTGACCCGGGGCGAGGCGTGTTCCTGACGGAAAGGCCCACTGGATGGGATTGGCGACGTTGTCGGCCAGGTAGCAGTCGCTCAGGTCCACCGCGTTGGTGTCGGGGTTGAACAGCTCGAGCCAAGGCGCCCGCGCGCCGGCCGAGTTGGTGATGCCGTCGAGGTTGTCGGGTTGCACTTCATTGAGCCAGAGCGACGGGAACGGCGGCAGGTTGGTGTGGACGGAATTGGAGGCGCCGGGGGTGGCCAGTGCCAATGCCGGCAGCGGCGCGGGGGTGATGCGGTTGGAACTAACGATGCCGCTGCCTGAGAGGCGGACGACCAGGGCGGCGCCGTTGGTGCTCGGCAAAAACCAATAGCTGAGGGTGTAGGGCGCACTGGCGACGAGGGCCGGCACGGTATCCTCCCAGATGGCCGAATCGCGAGTGGTGCCGCCGGCGGTGGTGACCAGGTGCAAGCTGGCGTTACCGGAATGTTTGATGTTGGTGCTAATCCCGCTCTGCGCCAGGTTCGGTGATACGGTCCAGGGTCCAGGCCAGGCCGACTCGAAACCGCCGTTGGTCAGCAAATTCGGGCCCGCCCCGGGCTGGTGGCCCGCGACGAGGCAAAGGTCGTCCACATAGACATCTCCCGCCGAGGTCAGGTAGAGGTAAAGGCGCGAGCTGGAGGCGGTGCCGGTCGCGGAGACAAATCGCCAGCGGTTGTCGGTCCGATTGGTTGGCACGGCCGACCAATTGGCCACCCGGCTATTGTCCTGGGTTGGGTCGATCAACTGCAGGGAAGCCCCCGTGCCATCCGCCGCCTCGGGCCACGGCGCGGTGTTGGCATAGGTGATCTGGTTGATCACGGTGTCGGGGGCGCCGTTGGCGCCCGGCGCCAGCAAGGTCAGGGTCTGGCCGCGCGGATCGAGCCCTTGGAATTCGCCGGCCACCGGAATGTGCGCGCCATACGCGGCGGCAAAGGCGGCCTGGTCCTTGACGGCCACCACGAAGCCCAGAGGAGAAAGGACGGTACCATCCGGGAAGGTGAACCCCAGTTCGGCGAAGCGCCAGCGGGACAGAGCGAAGGCGCTGGCCGCCGAGGAGTTGTAGAGTTCGATGAACTCCGTATCGGGGGTCAGTGGGTGGTACATGACCTCATTAATACGGACATGATCCTGCGGGCGTTCGAGCCGGCCGGTGAAGGTGACCCGGATGGAGGCGGTCGCATTGGTAAGGGCCGCGCCCTGGTCGTCGTACCCTTGCAAGACCAACGTGTTGGTGATCGCAGGCAGAGGGACGTTGATGAGCCAGTTGGTTACCGAGGTCCAGGTAACGGGGTAAGCGATGCCATTGACGGCGAGGGTCGTGACCTCGACCGGGGCCGAGCCTTTGAGTGAAGTCAGGCTGCTGGGTGAGTTGAAGTCGGCGCCGTTATTGCTGGTGATGGCAAAGGTCGAGTTCACGGTGTTCAGTTTGCCCAGGATGTAAGTCCGGCGCGTGGCGATCCAAGCCTGGACTGCGCGGGGTGAGGTGACGGTGATGCCGCTGGCCTGGAACGCGGCATACTTGGCGTCCATGACCGGGTTGATGTTGGTGGCCAGCATGGGGCCGTTGACAATTTCCTTGAGCACCCGCCAGTAGTTCCGCCGGAACACCGGCGTGCCGTACATCGTTCCGACCGTCGGATCGCCGAGCTGGAACAAGTCGTCGCCAGTCGGACCATTGGAGCCGCTATTGCCCAGGACGATATTGAAATCCCAGATGAACATTGTCCAATGGCCCTTCGGGGGTTTGTAGGCGTACATGTTTTGCCCATTGAGGTTGCCGTAGCTATCCCAGTTACCGACCGAGTGGTTCACCGCGAAGGTCCGCATCCACTCGTCCGTGTCCGCCACGGCCTCGAGGTTCTGGACATACGGGCCGGTGGCGGGGGTATTGGCGGCGTCCACCAGCGCAAAGAGATTGGTAAAATCGTTGGCCGAGCCGTGGACAGCGCGGGGCCGCCAGTTCCAGCGGTAGCGCGCCAATTTCTTGGCCCCACCGGTCGTAGTGAAGTTCTGCAAAGTAGCCCAAGCGTTGTTCGCGAAGGGCTGGAGCTGGCCTTGGCTATTCGGCAAATCCGGAAATTCGAACCAGCCGTACAACTTGTGCAGATCGCCATCGGGATCGTCAGGGAAGTTTTCCTTGATGCCGTCGCCGTCAGGGACCTGGGTGTCCTCCATGAGCGGACCGCGGCGGTTGCCGTTCACGAAGAGGGCGACGTAGCGTTTGTAATTCCAGGGCAGGCCGACCTGGCGCGCGATCCAGTAGGCGGTTTGCTCGGTCTGGATCGTCGGGTCGTCATTGGGAGAGTTTCCCGGCGCGTGCAATTTATTGAAGCTGGTGGTGCCCAGGACCTGGTCGTCCTCCGGCATCCTCAGCGTGTAGGAACAGGGCACGCCCACCGGTGAGGTGTATTCCTGGTGGTAGGGGCTGCCGGTATAGCGGCCCGTCACGTTATAGACCACCCGCGAGTTGCCATAGACGAAGGTCCCGTCCAGCGGTTCGTGGCTCAGGACTTCACGCTTGGACCAGGTGGTGACAGTCTTTTGCGTGAGCCAAAGCCGGTAGGTGCCGAAGCTGCTGTTGGGAACCGGATCCCCGAAGCGCACCAGGCACTCGCGGAGCGGCGGATTGTTCGGAAACGTCGTCGTCGCGGGTGGGGCAAAGTCGTCCGTGGCGGTGACATAGAAAGCCACCAGCACGTTGGCTCCCTGGCCTGGGATGGTCGCGCTGTAGATGCCGTCGCCGGCGACGGCGTCCCCGCCGGTCCCATCATCCAGCATCGGGAGGGTCACGTAGTTCGTGGACGGATCCACGCGGTAGTTCAGGACCACGGATCGAATGCCGTCCGGGTCGTGAACGCGCGCGGTGACGACCACCGGCTGGGTGGCGCCCGGCACGGCGGGCGAGTGGGTGACTGCGTAGATCGCGGGCCCCGTGTTGGGCGCCGCCCGGCTGTTGGGCAACCCGGGCGTGCCGAAGGCCCGGGTCGTCAGAAGGCTGCCCGTGGCCTCCAGGTAGTTGCCTTTGACCCGAAACAGGATTTCCGGCCAGCCACACAACCACCGCACCTGCGCCCGAATGGTGGCCGTGGTTCCTGCCGTCAGCGGCGTGATCAACCGGGTCCGGATCCGGTTGGCGCCCGTGTCGCCTTCTTCACTGGCGCGAACATGCAGGCATTG
>JAGWYX010000379.1 GCA_018969165.1 Verrucomicrobiota bacterium | reverse complement strand
ACCCCATTCGGGGCGCTGGATCAGGACCATGTCCCAATGGACGGCGGAACGGTTGCCATTATCGCATACCTCGTAGGCCTGGCCCGGGGTGAAATGGAGCGACCCGGCGATCTTTTCGTCGAAGAGAATATCGCACATCGGCTCCCGGATGTGGGGATTGAAGCCGAGCGAGAACTCGCCCACGTACCGCGCCCCGGCGTCGGTATCCAGGATTTCATTGAGCCGTCGGGTGTTGTTGGCGGTGGCGTTGACAATTTTGCCGCGTGCGAACTCGAGCCGGACATGCTCGAACCTCGTGCCCGAGTAGAGTGTCGGGGTGTTGAACTGGATGCAACCGTTGACCGAATCCCGGACCGGACAAGAGAACACCTCGCCGTCGGGGATGTTCCGCAGGCCATTGCAGGCCCGGGCCCCGATGCCCTTGAGGCTGAAAGTCAGATCGGTTCCCGGGGCGAGGAGGCGCACGCGGTCGGCGCGCTTCATTCGCCGTTCCAGCGGGCGCATGGCCCGGGCCATCCGTCGGTAATCCAGCGTGCAGACGCGGAAATAGAAATCCTCGAAGGCCTCCGTGCTCGAGCCCGCGGCTTGGGCCAGGCTGGGGGTCGGCCAGCGCAAGACCACCCAGCGGGTCTTGTTGACCCGGAAATTCTGCACCGGCCGCATCAGCCGTGAGTAAAGGGCCATGCGGTCGCCGGGCACATCGGCGGTTTCGTTGGCGTTGGCACTGCCGCGGACGGCGATGTAGGCGTGCATCCGCTTCATGCGGACCATCTCGACGTCCCGGGTCAGGGCCGCGTGCCGGGCGTCGGTCGCGCGCAAAATTTCGCGGGTGATCCGGCCATGGCGAATCTCGACGAGCGGCACCGCGCCGGCCGCGCGCGCCGCGCGCATCAATTCGATGCCGAATTCATCCGGCACATCGATCAAGTCCAGCAGGACCCGGTCGCCCGGTTTCAACGCGGTCGAGTATTCAACCAGGAGTCTGGCCAGTTTGGAGTAACGCGGGTCGGTCATAGCGTCGGCAGGATAGCAAAAGCCGCCGGCTTGGGAACAGCGGAGTTTGTGGGCGCGTCAGCGGGAAGCGGCAGCGGATCGTTCGACGCGACGCCAGGCGCGCTCGCGCCTGGTCGTCTCGGCGCGCAATAATTCCTCGGCCGACCACCCGCGGTGCTGGGCCTGCTCCGCCAAGGCAAACAGTTTCCTGGCCAATTGCCGCTTGGCTTGGCCCGCCGGCCGTCCGGCGGCCGGAATCAACTTGGCGCGCCGCGCTTGCTTGACGAGCTTCTCGGCGCGCAGGAGGGCCGGCAGATGCCGCGGGATGCCGTCCAGGGCCGAAGGCCGAGCGTGGCGGGTGCCGTGTTTTTCGGCGCGCTTGATCTTCTCCCAGTTGGCCCAGACCTGGTCCACGTTTTTGACTTTCAGGCCGCCGAAGACATGCGGGTGCCGCCGGATCAGCTTGTCGGCGATGTGGCGGCAGACCTGGTCGAAGTCAAAGGCGCCGCGCTCGCGCGCCAGTTGGCAGTGGAAGACTACCTGGAGCAGGAGATCGCCCAATTCTTCGGCCAACTCGTGGTCGTCTTCGGTCTCGATGGCGTCCATCAGTTCATAGACCTCTTCGACGGCGTGCCAACGGAGGGAGCGGTGGTTCTGCTGGCGGTCCCAGGGGCAACCGGTGGGTGAACGGAGTCGGGCCATGATGCGGAGCAGGTCATTGATTGCGGGGCCAGGTTTCATCGGGAAAAGAACTTCCAGCAGCCAATCGTCACGTCTGGGTCAGTTCCACGAGTGTTGGATACGGGATGCCGGGTGCTGGATGTTTGAGGTCGCGGCAGCATTCACAGAACCACCAAGTCATCCCGGTGGACCACCTCGACTCGACTCAGAGTTTTGGCACGCACCTCGTCGGCGGTGAATTTGGCAATGCCGCGCGCGAACTCGGTGCCGGCGAGGTCGCAAATGCGGACGATGTCGCCGGAGTGGAAGTCCCCTTCGCAGCGGCTCACCCCGG
This sequence comes from Verrucomicrobiota bacterium, assembly GCA_018969165.1. Lineage (GTDB taxonomy): Bacteria > Verrucomicrobiota > Verrucomicrobiia > Limisphaerales > JAGWYX01 > JAGWYX01. The sequence continues at coordinate 2,980 of JAGWYX010000379.1, read as the reverse complement.
GCGGCAGCAGGCTTTTGCCGCCGTCTTGCAACGCGCGTTTGGCGCCCTCATCCACGAAGAGCGCGCCTTTGGGGTGGTGGAAGAAGGCGATCCACCGTTTGCGCCCCTTGAGGCGGTTGGGTTGGGGCACGAAGAGCGTGCCCTCCAACTCGCCGGCCAGGACGCGGGCGAGCACCTGCCGCTTGCGGCCGGAGGCGATCACGAGCGGAATGCCGGAACGCATGACGATGCGGGCGGCCTGGATTTTGGAGGCCATGCCGCCCACGGCGGTGGCGCTGTCGGTGCCGCCCGCGAGCTTTTCGAGGTGGCCGTCGATGTGCTCGACGCGCGGGATGGTCTTTGGATTTGGCTTGCCGAAATTCTCGAGGACACCATCGACGGTGGTGAGGATCACGAGCAGATCGGCCGGCAACATGGAGGCGACCAGGGCCGACAGGGTGTCGTTGTCGCCGAACTTCAGCTCGGTATAGGAGATGGCGTCGTTTTCGTTGACGATGGGCACGATCCCCGGGTGGTCACCGTGTTGGAGCAGGGTGACCAGCGTATTGCGGGCGTTGAGGTGGCGTTCGTGGTGCTGGAGATCGTCGTGGGTCAGCAGCACCTGGGCGACCCGCAGACCGAACTCGGCGAAGAGTTGGTCGTAGAGCGCCATGAGCCGGGACTGGCCGACGGCGGCGCAGGCCTGCAGTGTCGCCAGGTCCGTCGGACGCCTGGTGTGGCCGAGGACGCCCATGCCGGCCCCGACGGCGCCGGAGGTGACCAGGACCATTTCGCGGCCCGCGTGGCATTGTTCGGCGATCTGAGCGACCAGCGACTTGATTTGGGCAGGGTCCAATTGCTTGCGGGCGTCCGTCAGAACGCCCGTGCCCAGCTTGATCACCACGCGGCCGATGTTTGTCACCAGGTTTTGACGCATACGCTTGCCGGCCGGCGCAGGGCGGTTGGCAACCTGCGGTCGGGCCGGAGGCCGGCGCTTCGGGCGCGTCGGCTTGGAGTCGGCCGGGAATCCGGGAAGGATTCCACCCGTCCGATTTCCCCGAATCTGAAAATGTTTTGCCTTGCCGTCAACTGTTTTGCCGCTTGCCACTCCCACCTTGCTTGTTGCCTAATAATTGGATGCGAACTGAATCCCTGCAATTCCTTCAGCGGCTCGTCAACACTCCCAGTCCATCCGGTCAAGAGGTGCGGGGCCAACGGGTCTGGCGCGAATACGTCGGCCCCTTTGCGGACGAGACCTTTTCCGACGCCTATGGCAACACCGTGGCGGTGCTCAACAAGGGGGGCACCCCGCGGGTAATGCTGGCCGCCCACGCCGACGAAATTGCGATGGCGGTGAATTACCTGGACGACGACGGGTATGTGTATGTCCGGCGGTTGGGGGGCGTGGACGCGGCGATCACCAAGGCCCAACGGGTCACCATCCATACCGCCAACGGCCCGGTCCGCGGCGTTGTGGGGAACGTCGCGCCCCATCTGATGAAGGAGGAGTCCGACCGGAAGCCGCCGAAGATTCAGGACCTGTTTATCGACATCGGCGCGCCGAGTCGGAAGGAGGCCGCGCAACTGATTCGCATCGGAGACCCGATCACGCTGAACGACGAGTTCGAGTTGCTGCGCAACGACCTGGCCGTCGCCCGCGCGTTCGACAACCGGGTCGGGACATTCGCGGTGGCGGAGGCCATGCGGTTATTGCGCGAGTCCAAGGTCAAACCGCGGGCCGAGGTGTGCGCGGTGTCCAACATCATGGAGGAGGTCGGCCTGCTCGGGGCGCGGCAGATTGCCTATTCCCTGAAGCCGGAGGTGGCGTTGGTGGTGGACGTCACACACGCGACGGATTATCCGACGGTGAGCAAGACCCAGCACGGCGATATCCGAATCGGCAAAGGGCCGGCCCTCACGCACGGCGGCTGCAATCATCCCGCCGTCGTCGCGCGCCTGGAGCAGATCGCCAAACAACAAAAGATTCCGCTGCAGCACGAGGCCATGTCGGCGACCAGCGGCACGGACACCGACGTGATCTTCTGGACCCGGGGCGGGATTGCGTCGGCGCTGATCAGTTTGCCGAACCGCTACATGCATTCGCCGGTCGAGATCGTCAGTCTGAAGGACCTCGAACAAATTCCGCGGTTGCTCGCCGGCTTCGCCCTGTCGGTGAAACCGGGGGAGAGCTTCACGGTGAAGATTTAGCGCGGCCTACCGCGCGCAGAAGCGTCTCCAGCCGGCGGCCGTATTCGACGAAGTTGTCGCGCATGGCGGCCTCGCTGGCGCGGGAGTGGGCGTCGTGGAAGACGACGACCATGTGCGGTTCAATCGAGAGCCCGGCGTCGTATCCGCGGGCCAATGCGTCCTCCAGGATGTCCCGCACCCGCCCTTGACCTTCGCCGGGCCAGCGGTAATCGGCGTCGTTCCTGGCCGCGTTCCAGGCCGCGTCTTTGATGTGGATGTGAACGACGTGGTCGCGGACCTGCTCCCAGAAGTCCCAGGCCTGCTGTCGCGGCCAAGGACGCGGCTGGGCGCGGTCCGGGTTGAACACGGGGTTGGCGGTGTCGAAGACCCACTTGAGACCGGGGACCTTTTCGAGCAACTCCAGGGCGTGCCGCCAGCTCATGCCGCCATAATTCATGCAGTTCTCGTGCACCGGTTGCAGCCCGGCGTCGCGGAACATCCGCGTCACCTCCCGGACGCGCTCGAACACCACCGGCGGAATGCGGTCCTCGGCGTCTCCGGGTTTGAAGCTCATGATGCGGACGAACTTCGTGCCGAGCCGCTGCATGCGCGGAATACATCGTTTGGCTTCGGCCAATGTCACGTCGAACGGCGTGTGCACGGATTTGGACCAGTTCATGAGGGTCGAGCCGAAGCAATAGACCGCGATGCCGGCCGCCTGCAGGGTGTCCACCGCGCGGTCAAACGCCGCGTCCGGCAGGTCATGGAAGTTGGCTTTCGGGAAGCCGGGGACTTGAACGCCGCGCAGCTCGAG
>JAGWYX010000378.1 GCA_018969165.1 Verrucomicrobiota bacterium | reverse complement strand
CGAACGCGTCGTTGGTCAGGCCGAACAGCAGGTTCTCGCGTCCGTGCATTTTGCGCTTCAAATAGAACCCGATGTTGGGCAGCGCTTCGCCCGGGATGGTCAGGATTTGCGCGTCCCCGACGTTCACCACGTTCAACTGGGTCGCGACCCGGTCCGAGGCGTCGGTCGGATACCGCAGCGGGGAAGCCTTGAGCACCGCGCGCAGCAGCGGCGAATCCACCGGGAAGGAAATCGTTCGCGCGGCGCAAAACAGCGGCGGGTCGGCCTGGACCGGGGCGGTCGCCACGAGCCGCAGGGCCTCGTCGGCCAGCAGTTGCCCGATCCGCTCGCACTCGGTCCAGGTCCGGATGTCGTGGCCGTCGGGGCCGCGATTGTCGGCGGTGACCATGCCGCCCTGGGCGCTGTTCATGAAGATGGCCGTGCCCCCGCCCCGCTCGGCGATGCGCGCATAAAGCGCGCCGATGAGGTCCGGGCTGAGGATGCCCTGCTCGGAGCCGATCACCTCCGGGTGGATGGCGTAGTTGACCAAGGTGACGAAGGGCCGGCCATCAGCATCCAGGGCCTGGATCACGTTGCAGCGCGGATCATACAACTGCGGCGCGTAATAGTTGTAGGCGATCTTGCCCCGCGCCTCGCCGGTGACGATTTTCAAACTCGCCGGTTGCAACTTCGCTACCGCCTCGTTCACCGCCTCGGCCATGCGGTGGCAAACCCAGTCCAGGTATTTCAGGTCCGCCCCGGTGCGACCCTGCGCATCAGGAAAACCGTAGCAGTCGGGCGCGCTATGGGTGTGCGTCGCGCCGATCAAAATGTTGGTGCCCGGGATGCCGTGGACCTCCGCGCGCACCCGGTTGCCGAGCACGGACGGGAAGCCCAGAAAATCGGCGCCGACGATGGCCACGCGGGTGTCGCCCTGCTCGAGCACCAGGGCACGCACGGTCAGGTCACCTTCCTTGCGCGTGGTCGGATGCGACGGCCCGACGCCGCCGGAAACCGGCAGCAACGGGTCGGGGGTGACGACGCGCACCGCGATGCCGGCCCGGAACCCGGCTCGAGCCGTGGCCACGGTCGCCAGCAGCCACAGGCAAACGACGAGCCAGGTCCAGGCGATCAGCCCGCGGGATCCCGAACCGCGGCACCGTCTCTCCTGCCCTTCGAGCGTCCTTTCTGCCACTCCCGGCGGGGATATGTTTGGCGTCGGGCAGATATGCTTGCCTGCCGATGCGGCCGACGTTCCAGTCGCCCCAAACCGGGCCGGACGCGAAAGTCCGGCCCACCGGCGGACTAGCCGGCCAGTCCTAAGTGCCGACGCCGAGGCGCTCGACACGTACCTCGGCGCAGGCGATGGTCGGGGAGAGGCGGCACCGCTTGCCGCCTGGTTCCTCGAGCGCCCACGTTGCCAACCGACTTGGAGGCGTTCGTCGCCTCGATTCTCATCCAATTGTCGCGCCGTCATAGCTGGGTAGTCTGAGTTGTTTTAACCAAAAACTTTCCGCAAATATTCCAAACTCCGGATCGCGATCGCCTCCGGCCCGGCGTCGAAATTAAACACCTCGACCGAAACCCACCCCGGGTAGCCGACGGCTTCGAGCGCGGCGGCGATTGGCCGGAAATCGACTTCGCCAAACCCCGGTCCCTTGAGGTTTTTGTCATTGGCGTGAAAATAGGCAAAGTGCGGCCACGACTGGCGGATGATCCGAGGGATCGGCTGGTTCTCCGCGCTCATCGCCTTGACATCGAGGATGATTTTGAAATGCGGGGTGCGGAGTTGTTGCACGAACTGGATCGCCTCCGCGGCGGTATTGATGAAATTGGTTTCGGTGGGCGACAACGGTTCCAGGCACACCGTCACCGCGCGTTCCTCGGCGCGCATGACCGGTTGGCGAAACACCGCCGTGGCCCATTCCCAGGCCTGCTCGGCCGAGACGCCTTCGAGCCGGTCGCGCTGCTTGGGCGAGCCCACCACCATGAATTTCCCGCCGAGATCGGCGCAAAAATCGATGAGCTGGCCCAGGTAGCACGCCGTCCGATCGCGCACCGCGCGGTCCGGATGCGTCAAGTGCAGACCCTCGGTTTGCGCCAGCACCCAGTGAATCCCGGAGACCTCCAGACGCCAACGGTTGGCCAAGTCGCGAATTCGCCGGCGTTCCGCGGCCGGGACGCCGGTGACGGAGCGGGCCAGGGTGAACGGGGCGATCTCGACCCCGTCGTAACCGGTCTTCGCCGCGAACGCGAAGGCGTCCTCGAGTTTCCACCCTTGGAAAACCTCGTTGCAAATGGCGAAGCGCATCGGCGGGTATTGAGCCAGATCAGGGGCGCTTTGCCATCCCAAAAATGCGAACGGCCAGGCCGCGTGAAGCAGCCACCGCGGCACACGCGTCCTCCGCCATCCCGTCCACGCGGGGGCTGCGGCTAGCTGCCCAGCAGCAGCGAGGGCTGATCGCGGTCCTGGTTCAGGCCCATCCGTGGGAAGGCCTTCAAGGAGAAGGTCAGAGCAATTCCCGTGTCGCGCGGGCCGCCGAGGCTGCTTTGCAAGTAACGGAAGGTCAGCGCCGCCGTCCAACTGCGCAGGTCCCGGTAAATCGAGTAATACTGGCCGTTGATGGTGCCGGTGCGGGCGTCGAACTGGTGTTCGAGGCGGAAGCCCCAGTTTTCGTTGGCCCGGATGAAGATGCGGCTGGTGAAGAAGCTGTTGCCATAGAGTGGACCGAACAGCGGGTACAAGGCCGGGTCATCGCGCAGGTACATGTGGCCGATCGACCAGCTCCAGGTCTCGTTTGGCTGGAGGGTCAGGGAATGATTGGCCATGATCCACTGGCGGTTATTGATGTCGAAGCGCGTCTCGGAGGTGAGCGTCACCCACGAGCGCGGTTTGAAATCGAGCAGCGAATAGGCGTCGGAAAAGGTGGTCTGACCGTTGGTCGGGGTCAGGCGCCAGTCGGTGTAGAGGGCCCAGTTCACCAGGTCCTCGATGCCGTCCTTGCGTTTGGTCTGGAGCTGATTGCGCAGCCCCCAGCGCAGGGTGTTCTGGCTGTCCACCGAATCGATCGAGTTGTAGTCCGGATACTCGATCGGCAGCAGCCACAGGCTGGGCAACTGGCTGTCGAACTGCGGCAGATACTCCGGCGTCACGTTCGGCCGCGGCACATAGACGTAGTCCACCGACGGTTGGATGATGTGCCGCAAGCCGTCGATGTCCAGGAGCCGGCTATGGGGCGAGCGCCAGATCCGCGAGGCCTTGAGCGAGACCTCGGCGCCGGTATTGAACACCTCGCGGTTCTGGTCATTGGTGCTGACGCCGGTCATCTCGACTTCCCCGTAGTGGGTGAAGCGCCCGCCGACGCGCGGCGTCACCGTCAGCCAGCCAAACAGGGTCTCGGGCAAGAGCAATTGGTGGAACGTGTCGGCGCGAAAGGCCGAATAGGCCAGGTTGGTGCCCAGGATTGAGAAGGCGTAGGGATTGGCCTGTTCGCTGGGCAACAGATGCCGGTAATAACCGAAGGACGTTTCGCTCTCATAATAAATCGGCGAGCCGCCCACTTGCTGGCGGAGACCCGAGAATTTCACGTCGGGCAGGCGCTCGACCGTTTCGAAGAAGTCGTTGAGCCGCGGCTGGGCCAGCACGTCGAGGCTGAAGTTGGGCCAGAGTTTGTTGACCTCGGCGAAGGAGTTCGGTTGGACGTCATTGATATACTCGCCCTCGAAGAAATCGCGGATCATGTAAGGATCGCTCTGCTCGCGCACGACGACCGTGGCGGTCAGGTTGGTGCGGATCGTCAATTGATGGGTGAAGGTGAACCGCTGCCGGTTGTCCGGCAACGGGACCGTGCTTTGGTCCAGGCCGGTGCCGTGATCGCGCAGGTAATAGGCCTCGAAGCTCCCCTGGCCGGCCGCGCCCAGATCATACCGGACCTCCGGTCCACCGCCGACCCCGCGACGTTCCATGTAATCCAGGTGCACCGTGCCATCCAGGTTGGTGCTCCAAAACCAATTGTAGGCCCCCAGGAGGTAGGGACCGTAGAAGCTCCGGTAGCCGGGCGTGATCCCGAAATTGTTCGGGTGCCGCTCCAGGCTACGCGAGTAGTAAGGCAGATACGCCACCGGCACGTTATCCACATAGACCGTCGCGTCGCGGGCCTCGAATGATTTGCCCGGGATGATCTTGACGCGCTTGGCGCGGACGCGGACGCCGGGCTGGGCCAGGTCGTCAGTGGTGATGATGGCGTTGGTGGCGATTTCCGTCCGTGTGCGGTCATCCCAAGTGAGCCCGGCGCCCGCCAGAAAGAACGGCGCCAACCCGGTGCGGAAAGGTCCGCTCCGCAGGTTCCGCGTCCGGAAGTTGTACTCCAGGTGTTCGCCGGTCCAGAGTTCCTTGCCGCGCTGTAGAAACACCGCGCCGTCGGCGGTGACATCGGCCGTGTTTGGGTTCAGGCTGACCGCGTGGGCCGTCAACACGACGTTGCTGTACGTCACCTTGATGCCGTTGACCCCGACCCAGAAGCCGTTGGTTTGGTAAATCACTTGCGACTGGTCGGTGAGGCCGAAGATGTTGATCTCGCCCGCGGCGGAGCCGGGCTTGTCCTGCGCGTGCGCGGCGGCGAGAACCGCCCCGAGGCAGAGCAGCAGCAGACAGGGGAGCAGGCCCGGGTTCTTCATTTGGCGGGCACAGCTAAACAAAAATCCCCGGCCACTGCCAAGCCGTAACTGGGAACGCGCCCTCGCCCCGGCGTCAAAGGCCTCGAGGGCGGCGGCCGGAGGATCTCGGCCCCACGGAAGCGGTAACCCGAAAGCTCACGGGGCGCGAAACTCGACCTGGGTGAAACCCAATCCCCGGCATAGGCCCGCCAATTGCAACCGGGCGCGCTTGGCGGCGTCGTCCAGGATTCCACCATGCCGCGCCGCCCGCTGGAGGTCGTCGATGGCGATCCGGCGGGCGTCTTGTTCGAGGTTCTTGTCCAATTGCCGCAGCAGGCCGGTGTGCAACTCGACCACCTGGGTC
>JAGWYX010000377.1 GCA_018969165.1 Verrucomicrobiota bacterium | reverse complement strand
CAAGCCGTGGGAAAACAGGAGCACCGGATATGGCCCGCCCTGGGAAGAAACCGGGGGCCCGGGAAGCGCCTGCTCCACCGCCGCGCCGCCGATGTTCGCCCAATTCCGATCGAAACCATAAATCGAATAGAGCCGTGGATCCTGCCAGAGAGGCTTGCCTCGGCCCAGCTCAGGGAGTGCGCCAGCCGCGGGCGGCGCCGCGGGATACCAAAAGCTCACCACGAAGGCGTTGGTGCGCGCCGAATAGCGATAATTGTTGGTCCGCGACGGATCGACCATGACGCGATCCACGACCCCGACCGGGAACGAGCCGCTGGGCGGCGGAAACATGGTCAGCAGGATATTGGTCGGCGTGCGATAAAACCGCAGGCTCAAACCGGTGGTGTTGGTGTCTCGGAGCAGCAGCGGATTCGGATTGCTGTTGCTCCGCAGCAAGACCGCCAGAGGCGCCCAGTCGAACAAATTGGTTGAGGCTTCGACGGGATAAAGGTCGAACATCTCCTGGAACTGATTGGAAATGGTGCCGGTCAGGTTGAACATGCCGGAGACGCTGCCATCCAGGCTGAGCGTCACGGTCTGGTTCGGCGCGACGGTGATCCCGTTAAAATGGTGCGGCACGGGTTGGGCCCAAAGGCTCAGGCCGGGCGCAAGTGGCAGTAGCGCCAGGAGGAGACGAACCTTGAACCTTGAACCTCGAACATAGAACTTTGAACTGCCAATGGGTTTCGTTGGCTTCGTCTTCATAGCGTGACTTTTCGGATTTCGGATTTCTTTCGGGTTTCGGGTTTCGGATTTGGATCACTTCACGGCAAGCCGGGTCGCTTTGGCGGGGCCACTGGCACTCTTTGCGCACGGCAAAATCAACAGCGCGCTCCCGGTGGCGATGAGAGTCGCCGGGAAGCGGGATCGACTTGCCAAAAGGATGGCAATTGGTAAGTTGCCGGCATGAAAGCAAACGTCACCGTGGATGAATTCGGTCGTCTGGTCTTACCCAAGCCCGTCCGCGAGGCCATCGGGGTGGTGGGCCGCACCTCGGTAGTGGTGGAGGTGGTGGACAACGCCGCGCGCATCACCGCGCCGGAGCCGGTCCGCCGGGCCGTGGCCCGTAAACGTGGCCGGCTGGTCTTTGCCGGGCCGCTGCCCGCGGACTGGGACAGTGGCGAGGCCGTGCTGCGCATGCGGGAGCGGCGACTCCGCCGATGAAGCGCTTTCTCGACAGCTCCATCCTGGTCGAAGCCTGTTTGAGCCAGAGTCCGAAGTTCGCGCGGGCTGACGCCTTGGTGAATGAACCCGACGCCGTCACCTCCGCGCACGCGCTGGCCGAGGCTTACGCGACGCTCTCGGGCGACGCCCGGTTGCGGCTCCCGCCCGCCGACGCAGTCCGGATGATCGAAGATCTGGCCAAAGGGATGACCGTCTCGGCGTTGGGCGCCGCGGACTATCGCCAGTTGATTTCCTCGGCACCGGGCAGGGGCATCCGCGGCGGCGCGATCTACGATGCGCTGCACGCCCAAACGGCCCGCCGGTGCCGCTGCCAGCAACTCCATACGCTGAACGTCGCGCACTTCAAGCACGTGGCTCCGGATCTCACCGTGGTCGGCCTCTAGGTTCGCGCTTGGCGCGGGCAGGGTCTGCTGCTCAAATGCACAAGCTCCGCCGTTTCGCGCCGGCGGCGTGTTCCTGCGTTTGAAGAGCGAACGAAAGCTGTGACCGTTCATGGCAGCCCGGGCCGCTTGGCGGGCGGTTGGTAGTCTTTGTGCCAGTCGAGTTGCCAGAGGCGGTCTAACTTGACCAACTCGCCATGGCCGTCGAAAAACGACACGTTCACGGCGCCGGGCAGGGGCTGCACGATTGGCCAATCCGTCGGCACCGGATTGGGTCGGCTGCCGTGGCGGGGGATACAGAACGTCTGCATCCCTGTCAGGAACAGAATCTGGCTTTCGGTACCAACAAGGTTCGTGGGGGGGGCGTCCATTCCGTAGGCCCGGCGAGTGCCGCAATCCCATCTCCCAGCACCGGCGCAAGGGCCGGCTGGCTGACCTCGCCCTCGGTGGTGAACGGCAGATCCTCCAACCCGATAAAGGCGGGCATGCCGAACAACCATTCGTTCAAGCCGTAACTGCCCGCGAATATTTTATCTGAATCAATGTGGCCGGAGTCAGAGGTTGGCAAAGTGCGAACCCAGGCGCGCTGAACCGTTCCCCTGGAGATTGTGCCCCCGACCTCGACGCCCCCGTTAACCTGAAACGGTACGCTGTCGACGGGTGCACTGGGGCAGATCCAGCCTCGCGTCAGTCGTCCGGTCACGCGGAAGCTATCGTTCTGCATTGCGCAGGATATCGGGTCTCCCTCGTTTTCCATCCAGTCGATTGCCTCCTGGAGCCATTGACTCGTGTCGCCCAGATGGAGGCGGTAGTCCAAGTTGATTTGCCGCTGGTTGCTCAGGCAGACCACTTGCCGGGCCTGAAGTTTGGCGCGGTGTAACACCGGCAAGAGCAGCGCCGCCAGCAGGCCGATCAGCGCGATCACCACCAGCAACTCGATGAGCGTGAAGGCTCCTGGCCCGCCGGACGGGATGTTCCGAGCTTTGGCGAGGGTTACTTTCACGATGGCAGACTATTGTTTTACCGCGCGGTAAAAACGCGCGGTGTCCCCGGGGATCTCCGAGTCGGTCCACCCGGCGCCACCGCTGAGATTGGTGCTGGTCACGGTGGCCCGGGACTCCCACGTGAGCAGATTCGTCGAACTTTCAATCCGATACGTCATCCCCTGCCAACATTGGATATGCAGTTCGCCGGGTTGGGGCATCGACAATGCTGCCGGTTCAGTCACGGTCAAATACTGTCGGGCCGGCACGTTGTTGAGTTCCTGCACGCGTCCCGAAGTCCATTCGATGCGCAACACGTCCACATTGGTGGCATCACCGAGACCGAAGTGCGCCGTGAAGTTCTGGGCGTTGGCGAACCCGCCGGGATCAATCACGCGCAATTGCCACATGGATTTGCCGCGGATGGTGGCCTTGACCCGCACCTTCGTCCCGGTGGCCGACCGCGGGGAGGCGGTGCCCACGCACTGGACGCAGAGCCAGGCGTTCGAGCTGCCGTTGTTCCGATAATAGCGCACGCTCCCGTGATCCGGGGCCAGGACTTGCAGCGTGACCAGGTCCAGGAACCCATCACGGTTCACGTCGATCAGCCAGCCGCCAAAGGAGGCACCGAGTTCGTTAACCGGGCTGCCGCGCGTGACCTTGGTGAAGGTGCCGTCGCCATTGTTATGGTACAAAAGTTCAGTCCGGTTTTCGCCCGTTGCGATCGTTGAGTTGGCTGAGATGTAAAGGTCCAGCCAGCCGTCGTTATCATAATCGCCCCAGCAGCAGACATACGTGTCCGTGCGCGCGGCGGCCAGCGATCCGACCTCGTTGGTGGTCATTTTGGTAAAATGACCCGCACCGTCATTGCGAAAGAGGGCGACCGGTCCAAACCCCGACAATCCTACCGAGGCGCGCGCGGTCGTTAGAAAAACATCCAGAGCGCCATCATTATTGTAATCGGCCCACGCCGCGTCGCCCCAATGAATGTCATACTCCTTGACGATTGGATCGGTGGTAATCTTGGTCCAGGTCGGATCAACGTCGAGCAGGGCCGGGGCGCTGTTGGTGGTCCCGCTCGCGTCGCTCACGGCGACCAGATAAACACCCGCATCCGCCAACTGAATATTGCTCAACGTCAGCATGGCGTTCGTGGCGTTGAGTAGCGGAGTGTCCTGATGGCGCCATTGGTACGTCATCGGGCCGTTGCTGGTTGTCGCGTAGGCGCGAAAGGTCGCCGTCGCGCCGATGCTGAGCGAGAGATTGGTTGGTTGGCGTGTGAGGCTCGGTTGCGCTAAGGCGCTGCCGGCGGAGGTCAACAGCAGCGCCAGCAGAAGGCGAACCTTGAACCTTGGGAGCAGGAGCCGGTTCGAGGGTTTCATCGAGTTCATGCTTGACGTTGAAAGGCCAAGTCCGATGGACGCGCGCGGCGGCGCCACACCGGTCGCTGACCCGAGGATCGAGCGATCGTAGGACGCCCCGGTCGCCGGCGGGCTATCCGAATCTTGGCAATCTTTAAACATTTTTTGCCGCACCGGAGGGGAGGCAAGCGCCTCGTTTCCCTGGCATCGGGCACCCGGGCTGCGCCTCGCCCGTGACGGAGCCCCTTCCCATCCGGCCGCGCCGGCCGGGATTGCTGGACGAGCCCGCCGCAAGGCCAAGCCGGACATGAACGCCTGGCTCAATGCCCCGATCGCGGGGAAGCAGGCGGCGCAACCCGACGACGGATTTGTCGGGGCTGGCTTGACCGCGGTCCGAGTTCAACTTAAGATGAACCGCATCGATGAATGCCGTGATCAATGCCAAGCAACTCCGCGCCTCCTTGCCCGAGGTGGTCGCGAAGGTTCGGCGCGGCGCTCGGTTCACCGTGCTCTACCGGAGCCGGCCCGCCTTCCAGGTAGTCCCGCTGGCCCCCGTCGCGGAGCCGTGCGGGGAGCTCGAAGAGGACCCGCTCTATCAGGCCAAGCCGCTGGGACGGAGCACCGACGGCCACTCCGCGAAGGACCACGACGCTCTGTTATACGGGCGATGACGCCATTATTCGTGGATACGGCGGGCTGGATGGCCTGCGCGGACCAGGCCGACCCCGCCCACCGCCGAGCGGTCGCCGCGCGTGACCGGTGGCTGGAGCGCGGAGGCAGACTGGTCACCACGGACTACGTCGCGGACGAGACCCTGACCCTGGTGTTACGTTTTGCGTGTGACGGAGCATCTCTCGATTCGGCCGCGGCTGGTTCTTATCATTTGATTCCGCGAGCGGCTGCCGGGCGGTGGCCGCCGCGCTGGGATTGAAGGTCTTCCCGGCCCTCAACGATCAGGACCGCGAAATCCGCCGCCGGCTGCGCTCTTGAAGCCGCCCGGGCACGGTGGATGACGCCGCCGCCGGTCGGTCAACCAAAAGTCCGTGTGTTTCAGCAACG
>JAGWYX010000376.1 GCA_018969165.1 Verrucomicrobiota bacterium | reverse complement strand
GGCCAGGCCGGCGTTTGCTTCCTGAGCCTGGGCTTCCTGATCGCCGCCATCAGTTATTTCCAAATGCGCCTGGAGGCGCGCGAACGTTTGGAAAAACTCGAATATGACGAGCTGAAAAAGGCCGCCGGCAGCGCCGCCTTGTTCACCGAGCAGGCGGAGACCTTTCCCGCCCGCCGCGCGCGCGAGCAGTTCGAGCGCTACTTCGTCCCCGGCTTCACCGTCCTGCTGTTCCTGGCCCAGGTTGGCGCGGTTTACTGGCTCTGGCGCACCTTCGGTCAGCTTACCCCGCCGCCGGCCGGGCGCGCCTCCGCCGGCTTCATCCCGGCGATCTTCGCCCTGATCCTCTTTCTGCTGGGCAAATACTCCGCTGGCGTCGCGCGCTACGAGCACCGGCCCTTGCTGCGGCCGGGGGCGGCCTACCTGCTGCTGGCGGCCCTCATCTGTTTGCTCAACGCGGTGAGCGAGGCCGCCGTGTGGCTGGGCTACCCGCAGGTCGATTTGTACGTCGGGCGCCTCCTGGCGGTGGTCCTGGGGTTGGTCGCCGTCGAGACCCTGGTCAACCTGATCCTGGAAATCTACCGGCCGCGGGTTCAAGGGCAGGCGGAGCGGATGCTGTATGAGAGTCGGTTGATCGGGTTGCTGAGCCAGCCGGGCGGCTTGATCACGACGGCGGCGCAGGCCCTGGATTACCAGTTCGGGTTCAAGGTTTCCGAGACGTGGTTCTACCGGTTCCTGGAACAGGCCCTGGCCTGGTTGATCCTCCTCCAACTCGGGGTGTTGCTCCTCTCCACCACGATCGTCATCATCGAACCGCAGGAACAGGCCCTCCTCGAATGCTTCGGCAGCCCGGTCGCCAACCGGCCCGTCCTGGGCCCCGGCCTCCATTTCAAATGGCCGTGGCCCATCGAAAAGGTCTATCGCTACCGCACCCGCGAAATCCAGCAGTTCACCGTCGGGTCGATCGAGGATCCCGAGCGCGAGCAGGAACGGGCCGTCCTCTGGACCCGGCCGCACTCCAAAGAAGAGTTCAACATGCTGGTCGCCAGCCGGGAAAATGCGGGCGTGGTCTCGCCCAGCAGCTTGAGCGGTGAACAGGCCGTGCCGGTCAATCTCCTGGCCGTCAGCATCCCGGTCCAATACCGCATCAACAACCTCACCCACTGGGCTTACGGCCATGCCAACCCGGCGCCATTGCTCCAGGATCTGGCCACCCGCGAAGTGGTGGACTACCTGGTCAGCGTCGATATCGACGACCTCATGGCCAACGGCCGCCTCCAGGCCGGCCGCGACCTCCAGGCCCGCATCCAGCAACGCGCCGACGAAAGCAAACTCGGCGTCAAAATCGTCCTGGTCGGGCTCGAGGACATCCATCCCCCGGTCAAGGTCGCCAGCGCCTATGAACAAGTCTCCGCCGCGGCCCAGGAGCGCGAAACCAAGATTCTCGACGCCCAGGCCGACTGGGCCCAGAAAATTCCCCAGGCCTACGCGGACGCGACGAGCCGGGTCGATCAGGCCGAGAGCGATCGCCTCCAGAAGGCCATGACCGCCGAAGCCCGCGCCGGTCGGTTCCCCAAACAACTCCGCGCCTACGAGGCCGCGCCTTCGGTGTTCATGGAGCGTTCTTATCTGGAAACCCTGGCCCGGGCGGTGGCCCCGGCGCGCAAATACGTCCTGGCCACCACCAACGCCGTCCAGGTCTTCCAGATTGACCTCCAGGACAAACTCCGCCCCGATCTGTTGGAGGTGCCGCTCTCGACCTCCAAGAAGTGATCCCGATTCCGGTTATGAAACGCAACTACCTGACCCTGTTCACCGGCGCCGTGCTGGTGGTGATCTTCGCCCTCATGCTCTTTGTCTTCCAGGTCCGCCAGACCGAAGTGGCCGTGGTCACCACCTTCGGCAAGTACTCCCACAGCATCACCAACGCCGGCGCCAGCTTCCGCTGGCCCCTCCCAATCCAGAAGGTCTATAAGTTCGACAACCGCGTCCAGAACTTCGAGAGCAAATACGACCAGATCACCACCAAGGACGCCCGCAACATCCTGATCAGCGTCTTTGTCGGCTGGCGCATCGCCGAGCCCAAGACCTTCCTCGAACGCTTCGGCGGCGGCGACATCATGTCCAGCGCCGACCAGAGCCTCGATGCCCTAGTCCGCAACACCAAGAACAGTGTCGTCGGGCAGCACACCTTCAACGACCTGATCTCGACCAACCGCAGCCAGCTCAAGTTCGATGAGATCGAGCGCCAGATGCTGACCATGCTCCGGCCCCAAGCGCTGGCCAACTACGGGATCGGCGTCCAGTTCCTGGGCATTCAGCGGCTGGGCTTGCCCGAGAGCATTACCTCCAAAGTCTTTGATCGCATGAAGGCCGAACGCAACCGCCTGGTCAAGGAATTCCAAAGCCAGGGCGACGCCCGCGCCCAGGAAATCCGCTCCGAGGCCGAACGTCAGCGCCGGCAAATCCTGGCCGAGGCCGAGCGCAAGGCCATCGAAATCCAGGGCCAGGCCGACCTGGAAGCCACCCGCTATTACGCCGTGTTCGCCCAGAATCCGGAGCTGGCTAACTTCCTGCTCTCATTGCGGACCCTCGAGGCAGCCACGACCAATCGCACCACGTTGGTCCTGGATCAACAAACCCCGCCGTTCAATCTGCTGAACCCCAAACTCCTCGAGCTGACCAACTCGACCGAGAAAACCGAACTCACCCGGCAATGAGCGAACCCACCCCGCCTCACGCCCCCGATCCGATCACGGACCGGCTCGCCCCGGCCGCGCCGGCCCCGACCGAGCTGCCAGCGGCCCCGGTCGAGGACGCCGGCTCCCGCGCGTTGTCGGAGGCCCTGCGAAGCAGCTTCGTCATCGTCAAGATACTGATGGTCGCCTTCGTCGTGGCCTTCCTCCTCTCCGGCATCTTCGTCGTCCAGCCCAACCAGGTCGCCGTCGTCTTGCGCTTCGGTCGGCCGATCGGTCAGGGAACCAGCCGGGTGCTGCGACCGGGCCTCCATTGGGCCTTGCCTTACCCGATCGACGAAGTCGTCCGCATCCCCGTTCTCGAAAGCCATACCGTGACCTCCACCATCGGCTGGTACCCCGTCACGCCCGAAGAAGAGGCCAGCGGCCAGCCATCCATGGGCCACGGCTCGCTTACCCCACTGGTGGACGGCTACACCTTGACCGGGGACGGCAATATCATTCATGTCCGCGCCACGCTCAAATACGTCATCAACGACCCGCTGACCTACGTGTTCAGCTACACGCAGATCACCAACCTGCTCCAGAATTTCCTCAACAACACCATCCTCTACGTCTCCGCCCGCTCCAGCGCCGATGACGCCGTCAACCGCGACAAGGCCGGCTTCCGCGACCTGGTCCAGGAACGCATGGAACAGGCCGTGCGCGATTACAACCTGGGCCTGAACCTGGAACCGATCACCGTGCAAACCGCCGCGCCGCTGGATGTGCAGCAGGCCTTCAACGACGTGCTGATCGCCGAACAGGAACGCAGCAAGAAAATCAACGACGCCGAGGGCGACGCCCGCCAGGCGCTGCTGACCGCCAAGAGCGAAGCCACCGTGACGCTCAACGACGCCATCTCCAGCACCAACCTGCTCCTCCAGACCACCGCCGCCGATGCCAAGAAGTTCACCGAGCTGCTCCCCAACTACCTCAAGAACCAGGGACTCTTCCGCAACCAACTCCTGATCGACACCCTGCGCCAGGTCATGACCAACGCCCAGGACAAATGGTACATCTCCCAGCCGCCGAATGGAAAACCTTACCAACTGTGGTTACAGTTGAATCGTGAACCCCAAAGGCCCACGCTCAAAGAAATCACGCAGCCGTAGCACCGTATGCAAGTCACCTCCCTCCTGAGCCGCGGCGGACCCGACGCCGACGCCGCCTGTCCCGCTTGCGACCACGATCATGATCCCGACGGCCACGATCACGAACACATCCCCGTCCACCTGCCCCAGACCCTGGTCGGCCTGATCTTCATCATCAACTCCTTTGTCGTCGAGTGGCTCTTCGAAAAGGGCTCCCTCGTCTCCAATGTCAGCTCCCTCGTCGGTGCCCTGATCCTCGGCAGCCCGATCATCTGGACTTCCGTCAAAGACCTCCGCCGCGGCGTCCTCAGCATCAATGAACTGGTCAGCATCGCCGTCTTCGCTTCCTTCGCCTCCGGCGATTACAAGACCGCCGGCATCGTCTCCTTCTTCATGCTCATGGGCGAGATCATCGAGACCCGCACCGCCGCCGGGGCCCGCGCCTCCATCGAGTCGCTCATCAAACTGACGCCCACCAAAGCCCGCCGCCTGACCGCCGCCGGGGAGGAAGAAGTCGCCACCCAGGATCTGGCGGTCGGCGATGTCCTCCGCGTCCGGCCCGGCGACAACGTCCCGGCCGACGGCCTCATCCTCAACGGCCAGGCCTCGATCAACCAGGCCAACATCACCGGCGAATCGCTGCCGGTGGACAAGAAACCCGGCGACGAGGTTTTCGCCGGCACCCAGAACCTCACCGGCGTCCTGGAAATCCGCGTCACCCGCGCCGGCCACGACACCACGCTGGGCCGCGTCCGCGACCTGATCCTCGCCGCCGAAAAGACCAAGCTGCCCATCATGCGGATCATTGACCAATACATGGGCTATTACACCCCGCTGGTGCTGGTGATCGGCGCCCTGGTCTGGATGTTCACCCGCGATCTGAACCGCACGATCGCCGTCCTGGTGGTCTCCTGCCCCTGCGCCTTCATCCTCGCCACGCCCACCGCCATGGTCGCCGCCCTGTCCGCCGCCGCCCGCCTCGGCATCCTCATCAAAAACGTCAGCGACATCGAGCTGGCCGCAACCATTAACGCCTTCATCTTCGACAAGACCGGCACGCTCACCACCGGTAAACTGGCCGTCAGCCGCCTCTCCCCCCTGGACGGCACCACCCCCGCCGAACTCCTGCGCCTGGCCGCCTCCGCCGAGAAATACAGCAATCACCCGACCGCCAAGGCCCTGGCCCAACTGGCCGACG
>JAGWYX010000375.1 GCA_018969165.1 Verrucomicrobiota bacterium | reverse complement strand
TACTTATGACGCAATGGTTGACGTTTAGAGAAACTTGTAAGCGATCAACGGCACGGCCGCAGCTTCAACCTCTCGGTTCAAAGCCCATTGCCTTGTCGATTTCTTGGTCGATCAGAATCGCAGGTTTCAAACTTGGGAGCCTTTCTATGATTTTCGACTTCGGGAGTCAAGCGCATATTCTCGATTTTTTCGCGTCGGTCGCAACTACGCGCCAAGTGGTTGCACCGACCAAACTAGTAGCACCATCCCTCTTTGCCGACCAATTTGCAAGGGGGTGAACACCCGATACCAGGCCGGCGTGGTCTTCACATGCGTCCGCCGGCAGAGCATTCCGAGCGCTGCCTTGGCTTTCAACGCGACCTGCCATTTCTGGTTGACCTGCCCGATTCTTAGTTTTCTTGGGCGGCATGAACCCGCCGCATACCCTTTGGGACCTGCTGCTCAAGTGGGCGCGTGGGGGGCCAGACAACCTCCACTACTGGTCCGCGCCCGTCTCCAATTTCCAGACCTCGGCGGAGGAACCTGCACACTGGTGTCGCAAAAATACCCTTATGCGACTGAGATCTCGACGGCTGAGAGCCTGGCAGCAGCTTCTTCGAGCACGCGTGCGCCGCTACCGGAAACTCCGATGAGGATGAAGAGGGTACTTGGTGATTGCGGGTGCAGAGAACACTGTGTCGCCCGCACCCGCACCGTGGTTAAGCCCCAGCGGCCACTGGTTTGGCCGCCGAGTTTTGCATCGGAGGCACCGGCTTCGCTGCCGGCTGGGCCGCCGGCGCCACGGGCGCCTGGCTTTGGTGTTCGAGAATCCAGGAATGCACCTGGTCGGCGACCTTGCCCAGGAGCAGGAGGTCGTCCCGGCCAAAGCTGTCGCTCGACTGCCAAGTATCGCCCTGCTTGAACAGCCGGCTGAACGTGGCGTTGTAGCGGACGCCGGCGTCGGTGTCGTTGCGCCAGACGGCGGCTTTGATGGCGCCGAGACGGATTTCATGGATGGGTTTGTTTTTCATGGATTTTGTGGGTTAGGGGTTGTGATGTTGGACTGCGGAGAGCGCGCCCGGTCAAACCAGCGTGGTCTCCAAATAACGGCTCAATTCGGATTTCGGAATTCGCAGATGGCGTAAGGCCCGCGAACTCTTCAAAAGTCGCCGGTTTATCAAACGTCTGATCGACTTTTCGCTGACGCCCAAAATCTCCGCCGCCTCGCGCACGCTGAAGGCGAGCCGCGTGGCGTATAGCTGCGGGTCAATGCCGGCGGACGGGCGCGGGTGCTCGGTCTGGGCCTCCGCCGGCACGCCGCCCGCTGGCGCGGCGACCGGTTGGACCGCCGAGGGTTGCTCGTGAAGCGCCGCCAAATCGGGCGCAGGATTGTCATTGGTATTCATACGAATCGGAGTTGGAGTTCTCGGTTGCATGGGATTCACGGAAGACGGGCGCGGTGGGCCTGCTGGGCCTGCGGCCTCTGCTGTCGAGCATTGAGCGCGGTGTGGAGCGCCTGCGCCTCATGCCGCGCGTCCATCGCGTCAAGGACACGCCGCGATTCCTCAATGCGGCAAATCTGGCCTTTGACGAGAAGGGCAAGGCCGGCGCTTACGAGCCATCCCGCGAGGAACGGGACCAACGGCATGACCAGCAGCCCGATCAACGCGCAGAGCGCCGGCTCGCCAAACCGTTGGACCGCGGTTTCCGACCAAGGAATCCGCCGCCAAAGGGGCCACGGTTCTCCGGCAGAAAAGCTGTGCGGCACCACGACGCCCTGGCGCGCGTATACGCAGACCGCGTGGAAGGCCACGAGCGCGTAGAGGCCCAGGACCCAGAGGCCCGTCAGGGTCGATGGCCGGGGAGCCGCCGCCGCGCAGACGGTGCAAAAGAACGTCCCCGCGAGAAGCCGCGGCAGGTAGCGGCGGCCGAAGTTGCGGTGGAGCGCGACCTCGACGCTCGCGGTGAGGAGCCGCATGACCCACTTCCATATAAAGCCGTTGATGCGGAGCATCCGCTTGGGCGTGAAGTACGCTTTTGGATCAAGGAGGCTAGGCATAAGCGTTTTGGTTGAAGCAGACGCGGAGGTAGTTCGTGCCACTCGCGGCCCAGACCCGGCCCGACTGGTATGCGATCCCCTCGACCTCGCAGTCGGGAGGGCCGCCGCATTTGAGGTACTGGAAGTCGCCGGGGATCACCGCCCACTCGATCCCCTCGGAGCCGCCGATGTTGCGGGAAGCATCGCCGGCATCCCTCGTCGCAATCCCCGTGCTCCAGCGGAAGACGCGGCTGCGGGCAATCGTGTCGGCCGCCAGAGTGTTCGTCACCGTGCAGGAATTGCGGTGCCAGATTTTGCAGGCCAAGTTTGCGAGCAGCGCGTCGGTCTCCGCGCGGGAGAGGACGGAGTTGTAATTCGGCACGTTCTGCGTCAGCAGAACCGTCACGACCTTGGCCGAGCGCGAGGTGGTGAGGAACAGCGGGTCGGCCCGAGAAAGAAAATGCTGCGCTTCGTCTGCCCACATAAACACATGCCGTGGATTCCGGTGCACGTCCCGCCCCTCGGCGGCCTGCTGCCAGAGGTATTTCCAGAGGACCTGGCTCAGCCGGCCGAGTTCTCCATGTGTTTTGATGGGGATAGAGAGCAGAAGAATCTTTCCGTCGAAGCTGTCCTCCGGCGTGATGTTCGTCGTCGTGCCGAACAATTTTCTCAATTCGCCCCGGACGAACGTGTCCGCGATCACGGTGAACGTGCTCACAATGCACGATCGCGTCCGATCCGAGAGCGTCGGGAATTCATGGAGCCAAAACCGCACGACCTGCGGCCAGTCGCCTTGCTGGATCGGGGTCTTTGGGCGCTTTTCGCCCTGGAGGATGCACTGGTGGCAGACCGAGGACCGCTGCCAGGTAGTGGCCCGCGCCTCCTCGGGGCTCTGCGGGGCCGTGCCGATGATTTGGCAGATCAAGTCGAGGGTCGGAATCCCGCGCGCGATGGCCGCCAGGTCCGCGGCGTTTCTGACCAACTGCTTCATTGCCCTGGACCAGTAATCGTTCGCGCCCGTTCCGGTGCTCCGGTCCACGACCTCGGCGAGTGAGGCGAAGAGATTCACGATGTTTTCCGTGATATGGCCGGATCCGGCCCGCCGGTACTGGTATTCCAGCGGATTGAACCGCCACGGCTGGTCTGGCGCGAAGACCACGAGGTCGCCCAGACGCCCGGTACGGGCGCAGTAGTCCCGCCAGACGCGCGGTTCGTCGCCTTTGACGCAGAAGACGATGCCGCCGGCGCCGCTCCTCAATAGTGCGAGGGCCAGGTGTCTGCCTGAGCCGGTGGACTTCCCGCTTCCACTTTGCCCCCAAATTTGTATTCCCTCACACGCGTTCCTGATCGTGAGCGCATCTCGCGGGTCGCCGCTCAAATAGCAAAGCGGCGTCTCCAGGTCGTACGGGTCGAGCACCTTCCGGGCCACGTGAGGGGCCTGCGCCGGAGACGAAGTGAGCCATTGGAGGATGCGGTTCATTGTGCCTCGCTGAGTTCGCGTTCCATGACTTCCCGTTCGAGGGCGGCCCGCGTGACAGCGGGTTGTGGGATGCCGTATTTGGCGAAGACCGTCTCGTTCACGGCCTGCCGCTCCTGGGCGGGAACCCGGTCTCCCAGCGATTGAGTTGCTCGGCCAAGCGCTGCGCCTGACTGCTCAAGCTGCCGACTTGCTTCGTCAAGATTTCCAATCGCGCGGTCAACGCGAGCAACTGCCGGTCGTTCGAACGGGTCAATGCCGCGGCCACCTCCGCCACGTATTTGTTCGCCTCGTCCACATGCCTCGCGAAGCGTTCGAGTTGCGACGCCAAGGCGTCCAAGCGCGCGCTGATATTCCGGTCGCGCTCCAGATATTGCTGGTCCAGCCGTTGCAGGGCTTCGGCCAGGAGATCGAGTTCGGTCTTCATAGCGCAGAGGGGCGAGCGTCTGATCCGCTTCCGGCGCGGGGTAGCGGGACCGGTTGTATGCGGCCCGGGCGGAGACGAGCGACGCCAGTTTCCCTTCGAGCCGTGTCCGCTCGGCCGGCGTGAGCGCCACCCCGGAGGGGTCTTTGAGGCCATACTGGTCGTTCACGAGTTTGCGAAATACATCGACCATGCCCTCCTTGCGGAGCCGCGGCGGATGGATGTTGAGGGCCTTGCCAGTGGTCAATTCGATCCTCGGAACCAGGAAGTGAAGCTCGCTCCGCTTCAGGTGCGAATGACGAATCCAGAGGCACGCATACTGGTGCTCCTTCAGGCCGGCGAAGGCGGTTGCCTCGAATTTGCGGATGATCTCCGCTTCATCCTTCTCCGGGATGAGCCGCTCGAAGCTCAGGACGCCCGACGTGTACCGATGTTTGTTCCGGCAATGGTTGATGAGGTTCCGCACGAGGTCGGGATGGCCTTTGACGACGGCCGGCGGCGGATCGCGGACGACGCCCTGCCGGTCGCGCGCCCCCGCCAGATACTTCATGGGCGCCTCACTCAAGAGATACGCCAGCGCGGGATCAGCGCCCGCCCGGCCTCTGGCAAAGAATTTCACGAGCATTTCCGTTCTTGTTGGACCAGCCCGTCCAGGTGCCGGGCGATGGCCGCGACGTAGGCGAGGAGAACGACGGCGTTGGCCGGCCCGAAGCCGCCAGCCTTCTCGGCGAGCGTGCCGAGGTGCGCCCGCAGGGAGAGGAGCACGGCATACCAACGCTCCTCCCCCCTATGGTTGTATATCCGGCTTTGCCGGATCGACTGCCGCAGGAGATCGTTCATCGAGAGGCCGGCCGACTTGGCCTTCACCGCCAGGGCCGCGTGCTCCTCGGCAGAGAGCCAGAGCAGCACGGCTTTCGTGCGCTTCGTCGCCGATTTTCCAACCCGACCGTTATAGCGGTCGGGTAGAACTTGCTTGCGTGAGCCAGATGCGGTGGTTTCCGGTGTCATGGACGGGATTGTCGAGTGATCGGTTTGCATACCCCTGCCAGGACCATCACGATGGTCCCAATGATGAGGATGATGAGCGCCGCGATTCCAAACGATCCCAAAGGACGCT
>JAGWYX010000374.1 GCA_018969165.1 Verrucomicrobiota bacterium | reverse complement strand
CGGGGACCGGATTGGTTTGGTGGCACGAGTCCAGGAACGCTTGCTCGGTCAGCGCATCGAGCTGCGATTCCAGGACTCCCCGGGCGCGCAAACCGGGACGCAGGCCGAGTTCGCCGAGGAATTCCTTCACGAAGCCGATGGTGAGGCGATCGGTGTCGGCGTCCGAGGCCTGGCCGACCTGCAGGCCGCAGGCGATGCCGACGCGGCGATAGAGGCCGGGTTTGCGCTGGGCATTGAACTCCATCACGAAAGGGAGGCAGAGGGCATTGGCCAAGCCATGGTGCAGCCCGCAGAGCGTGGAGAGCGGGTGGGCCAGGGAGTGGGTGGCGCCCAAATCTTTTTGAAACGCGATGGCACCCATCGCCGCGGCGACGAGCATGCGGCCCCGGGCCTGGAGGTCGTCGCCGTTCCGATACGCGCGGGGCAGGGCCTCGACGGCCAGGTGGATGCCTTCGAGGGCGATGCCGTCGCACGGCGGATGAAACACCGTCGAGGTGAAGGACTCGATGCAGTGGGTCAAGGCGTCGGCCCCCGTCGCCGCCGTGAGTGCGGGGGGCAGGCACCGGGTCAGTTCCGGGTCAAGAATCACCAGGTCCGCCAGCAGCTCCGGGTGAAAGAGCACCGCTTTGCGCCGGGTGGCCGCCAGCGTGATGACGGCGCTGCGGCCGACCTCGCTGCCCGTCCCGGCGGTGGTCGGCAGACAGACGCAGGGAGCCAGACCGGTCCAGTCGTCGTCGAACCTGAATTCGCTCAGGTCCAGTTGCGGGCGTTTGAGCAGGAGGCGGACGGCCTTGCCGACATCCAGCGCGCTGCCGCCGCCGAAGGCGATCACCCCATCGCAGCGGCCGTGCCGGAAGGCTTGCGCTCCCTCGAGGACATCGGGCTCGATCGGGTTCGGATTCACGCCGGAGTAAACGAACCACTCGGTGCCCTGACGTTCGGCGCCCAGGGTTCGCCGCAGAATTTGAAACGCCTCGGCCTTGAGCAGCCCGGCGTCGGTGACGACCAACGGTCGGTGAACGCCCAGGTTTCGGAGGCGGTCCGGCAACTCGGCGATGGCGCCCGTCCCGAAAAGAGTGGTGGTGGGGAAGGCGAAGGTGGCGAAAGGGTCGCTCATGGGTGCTGTGGGCGGCAGTGTAGCGAGTGGCGCGTACGGGTCAAAGCCAAGTTTGGGCCAGGTAATCGGCCAGGTGCACAACGCGGACCTGGTTGGCTCCGGCCTTGCGCAGCCCGGCGTGGAGCTGGAGCAGGCAACCCGGGTTGGCGGTAACGACGACCGTGGCGCCGGTCTTGAGGATGTGTTCGATTTTGCGCCGCTGCAAGCGCTCGGCCATGGCGGGCTCGGTCAGGTTGTACGTGCCCGCGCTGCCGCAACACACGTCCGACTCGGGCAATTCGACAAAGCGGTCCCCGGCTACGGAACGAATCAGATCGCGCGGCGGTTGGGTGATGCGCTGGGCATGCGCCAGGTGGCAAGCATCGTGGTAGGTGACGCGGGAATCGGACGGTGAGGGGGCAGAATTGGAGCTGGAGGAGTGGCCCGCCGCGCCAAGCCATTCAGTCAGGTCCTTCACCTTCGCGCTGAACCGGCGCGCGCGTTCGGCCCAGGCAGGGTCGTGCTCGAGCAACGATTGGTATTCCTTCATGGTTGAACCGCAGCCGGCGGCGTTGGTGATGATCGCGTCCAGGCCGAGGTTGTCGAACGCGGCGATATGGCGTCGGGCACAGGCGCGGGCTTGGGCGAGGTTGCCGCTGTGGGCGTAAAGCGCGCCGCAGCACCCCTGGGTCGGCGGCGTCATAACGTCGTAGCCCACGCGGTTGAGCAGCGCGACGGTGGCGCGGTTGGTGCGGCCGAACATCGCGCTCATGACACAACCCTCGAGGAACCCGACGCTCCCGCGCCTGGTTCCGGGGACGGCGGGCGAAACCTTTGGCAGGCGGGTGGCCTGCGCGTCTTCCGGCACGAGCGAGAGTGTCTCGCGGGCGAAGCGTGGCAGCCAGCGCTCGGCGCGCATCGCGCGCAGCCAGCGGGCCGAGGTCAACGCCAGTTTCAGCCGACGCGGAAAGGGGAAGACCTGTTCGATGGCGACGCGGCGCAGCACGGTCTGGAGGAGCGACCGCCGATGGTGGCGTTCGACGTGCTCGCGGGTGACTTCGAGCAGCTCGCCGTAATGGACGCCGCTGGGGCAGGCGGCTTCGCAGGCGCGGCAACCCAGGCAGAGATCGACATGGCGCACCACGGTCTGGCCCAGGGGCAGGCGTCCGGCCTGGAGGGCGCGCATGAGGTAGAGCCGGCCGCGGGGCGAATCGTTTTCATTGCCGGTCTCCAGGTAAGTGGGGCAGGCGGACAGGCACAGGCCGCAGTGGATGCAGGCCAGCGATTTGGCCTCGTCCAGGAACCGCTCCGGTGCATGGGCGGCGGCGTTCACAAGGGCAACTCCGGCAGGAGATGTTTCGGATCGTAAGCGTCCTTGATCCGCTGGAGTAATCTCCCGGGCGCCGGCCCGGGCGGAGGCTCCGGGCCGCCATGATAATAAACAATCCCGTTGCCGGCGCGGGCGACGAACGAGAGATCGCCGAGGGGCTGCAAGGTCTCGATCAACCGCGCCGGCAGGACTGATACCCGGCGCGCGGTTTGGCCGGCGGCCGTCTTCCAGAACGCGGTTTCGTAGGCGAGGGAGCCGGGGGAGCCGACTCCCAGCCGGCGGGCTTCGGACGCCTGCCAGGCGACGTCTTCGCGCGTGCCGGCGCAGCCAAGCACCAGGTGCAGATCGCGTCGGCCGGGCTGAACTCGAGCCGGCTGGGGCGGTTGATGGAAATCCAGGACCACGGGTGTCAGGGGGGAGGCGCTCACGGCCTCCAGGAGGGTGGCGGCCCCTGACCAGGAGTCGCAAGTGGCTTCCACGAACAGTTCGGTTTCCGGCAATGGCTGGACCTTGAAGGTGGCGGCGGTGATGATCCCCAGCGCGCCGCGGCTGCCGACAAAGAGTTTGCAGAGGTCGTAACCGGCGACGTTCTTGACGACCTTTCCGCCAGCCTTGATCTGGCGCCCGTCGGCCAGCGTGACCTGGAGCCCGAGCAGGTGCTCGCGGATGGTGCCGTGGCCGAAGCGGCGCGGGCCGCTGGCGTTGGCCGCGATCAGCGCGCCGATGGACAGGCGTTCCGGTTCGGGCGGATCGACCGGCAACCATTGTCCGCGCGGGCGCAGGTGGGCCTGGAGCGCCGCCAGGGTGATCCCGGCCTCGACCGTCACGGTCAGGTCTTCGGGCGTGTAGTCGATCACGCGATTGAGCGCGGTTAAATTCCAGGACGCAATGCGGGAGCCTTGACGAGCGGCCTCGGCCAGAGCGTCGCTGAGGTCCTGGAGGGTGGCCGGTTGAAGCGTCATGATCCCTCGGGCATGGGAAGCCGAGTGTGCTCCGCGCGGCGGCGCCTGTCAAACGCGCAACCGACCCGGCGCGGCCAATGGGAATCCCAGCGAGGCGCAGCCTCAGACCGGGGGAACCACGAATGGACACGAATGGACACGAAATTCAAAACTGCGGCTTCGAGTGTCACCGAGCGTTCGAAAGGCCATCCACACCGCGCGCCTCGCTCACAGAGTCCTTGTGGGGAAAAACACAGACTGCGAATGCGACGCCAAAACTTGACTTGAGAACAGCAAGTTCCAGAATTCCAGGACGACGTGATGACCTTGGATTCGCTCATCAGCACGGCGCGCCAGCAGGGCGCCAGCGACCTGCACCTCGAGGCGGGCTTGCCGCCGGCGCTGCGAGTGTGTGGCAGTTTGCGCACCGTGGGCGAGCCGCTCGAAGCCAAGACCCTGCTGGGCTGGGCGCGCGAGCTGGTCGGCGAAGTTCGTTGGCCGGAATTCCTCGAACGCCGGTCCGCCGACCTGTCGCGCACGATGCAAGGCGTGCGGTGCCGCATCAGCATTTTTCAAACGGCTCGTGGCACGGGCTTCGCGATCCGGTTGCTGTCCTCCGTTCAACCGACGCTCGAGAAGCTGAATCTGCACCCCGATCTCCGCAAGTTCCTGGCCCACCACAACGGGTTGATCCTGGTCAGCGGCCCGACCGGCTCGGGCAAGTCCTCGACCCTGGCGGCTCTGATCCAGGAACTCAACCTGACCGAGGCCCGCCACATCATCACCGTCGAGAGCCCGATCGAGTATGCCTTCCGTCCGCGGCGGGCTTACTTGCGCCAGCGCGAGGTCGGGCGGGACACGCCGAGTTTCGAGCAGGGACTGCTGGATGCGTTGCGCGAAGATCCCGACGTGCTGATGGTGGGGGAGATGCGCGAGCCGGAAACCATGCGGCTGACCCTCAACGCCTCCGAGACCGGTCACCTGGTGCTCACGACCGTCCATTCCTCGACCTGCGTCGAGGCGCTGCAACGCGTGGTCGCGGCGTTCCCTTCCGAAATTCAGTCCAACGTCGCCGCGCAACTGGCCGACTCGCTGGTCGCGGTGATCGCCCAGCGGCTCCGGTTCCGGTCCGACCTGAACCTGCGCGTGCCCGAGTGCGAAATCCTGGTCCCGACCAACCCGGTCAAAGCCCACATCCGCAACCGGGACTTCTTCAAGATCGCCTCCGTGCTCGAGACCGGCGCCAGCCACGGGATGTGGACCTTTGCGCGTTACGGCGAATGGCTGGAGAAGCGGAAGACCTGGTATGTGGCCCCAGCGCAGGTCGGCGCGGCCGAGAACGAACCGGACGCCGGGCCGATCGGCGAGGCCACGCCTCCGATCGTTCCGCCGAAACCCACCGCGCGAGAAACCGAGCGCAACGCGCCCACTCCGCCCGCCGCCGGGCGCCGGATCGAAATCGAGCCGACCGAAGGCGATTTCGGCCGAATCTTGAAGTGAATGGCCCTCTGCGACCGTTCAGACGTTAGGCATGCTAGGCGCTCTGGAGTTGATGTGGTGCCGGCGGATCAGGAGGTGCAAGAAACGTCGGCTTAGCGATGATACTAGAGTCCTTGAACCGCGAAACATGCTGTAACCAAGTCAAATTCCAGCACAGCGCTGGCGCGGCAATTTTGG
>JAGWYX010000373.1 GCA_018969165.1 Verrucomicrobiota bacterium | reverse complement strand
CCAGACCGGTCGAGCCATCACTCGCCGCCCCCTCGTTTTGCCCCGCTCCGGCTGTGCTCCTGGCCGCTGCCACCGCCCCAAGCTCTATCGCCGGCTATTTCACGGCGCTGACATCGGCCTCGTCGGCTTGCATCCGGCCCGGTCCTCACAGTAAAAGGAGCCATGACATTGCCGAAATCCAACGCGGCGACGGACCCGACACCAGCGGCCTCGGATTTTATTCGCGACATTGTTGCCGAAGAGCTGAAGGCCGGCCGGCACAAGAGGATCGTCACCCGGTTTCCACCGGAGCCGAATGGCTACCTGCACATCGGCCACGCCAAGTCCATTTGCCTGAACTTCGGCATCGCGCGCGAGTTCGATGGCGTCTGCAACTTGCGCATGGACGACACCAACCCCACCAAGGAGGACATCGAGTACGTCGATTCCATCCAGGCCGACGTGCGGTGGTTGGTCTCCGGCTGGGCCGACCGGGTCCTGGCGTTGAAGAAGGTCGGCGACACCCGTGGCCGCGGCGTGCTGGCGGCGGAATCTGGCAATTCTGGCCTGGAACCGTTTTACGCCTCCGACTATTTCGCGCAGCTCTATGAATATGCCGTCGCCCTGATCCGGGCCGGCAAGGCGTATGTGTGCGACCTGTCACCCGAGGAAACTGACCATTACCGCGGCGCGCCCGACCGGCCGGGCCAGGAAAGCCCGTGGCGCAACCGGCCGGTCGAGGAGAACCTCGACTTGTTCCGGCGCATGAAGGCCGGCGAATTCCCGGACGGGACGCGGACGTTGCGGGCGAAGATCGACATGGCCTCGCCCAACATCTGGCTGCGCGACCCGGTCCTTTACCGCATTCGCCACGCCGCACACCATCACACCGGGGACCAGTGGTGCATTTACCCAATGTACGATTTCGCCCATTGCCTGAGCGACAGCCTCGAGGGGATCAGCCACTCGATTTGCACCCTCGAGTTCGAGGTCCATCGCCCGCTCTACGACTGGATTCTGGAACAACTGCCCATCCCCCAGCCGCGTCCACACCAGTTCGAGTTCGCCCGGCTCAGCCTCAGTTTCACCGTGATGAGCAAGCGCAAGCTGCTTCAACTGGTCCAGGAGAATCGCGTCACCGGCTGGGACGATCCGCGCATGCCCACCCTGGCCGGCCTGCGCCGGCGGGGCATCACTCCGGCCGCCATCCGCGATTTCTGCGCGATGATCGGGGTGACCAAGTACAACAGCCTGACGGACGTCGCCGTGCTCGAGCACGCCATTCGCGACGATCTCAACCGCCGGGCCCTGCGCCGGCTGGCGGTCCTGCGTCCGCTCAAGGTCGTGCTCACGAATTATCCCGAAGGCAAGACCGAGGAACTCGACGCGGTAAACAATCCCGAGGACGCGGCCGCCGGCACCCGCAAGGTCCCTTTCAGCCGGGTGCTCTATATCGAAACCGACGATTTTCTGGAGGCGCCGCCGCCGAAGTTTTTCCGACTCCGCCCGGGCGGGGAGGTACGCCTCAAGTATGCCTACATCATCAAATGCGACGAGGTGGTCAAGGACGCGAGCGGCAAGGTGACCGAATTGCGTTGCACCGCCGACCTCGACAGCAAGACCGGCGGGACCACCGCCGGACGCAAAGTCAAGGGGACGATCCACTGGGTCAGCGCCGCGCACGCGATCGACGCCGAAGTGCGGCTTTACGACCGGCTGTTCACGGTGCCCGAGCCCGATGCCGAAGGGGATTTCAAACAGCATCTCAACCCGCATTCGCTGGAAGTCGTCACCGCTCGAGCCGAGCCCTCGCTCAGGGACGCCCGACCCGAGGGCCGCTACCAGTTCGAGCGCTTGGGCTATTTCTGCTTGGATTTCGATTCGCAACCTTCCGCGCCCCGCCCGCGCCTGGTGTTTAACCGGACGATCGCGTTGAAGGACACCTGGGCCAAGGAGGCGCGGAAGGGCTAACGAGGCGTCGCCTCAGACCTCAAGCCGCGTCTGGATCCGGGTTCGGGCTGGGCGATCCGAAGGCCTCGTTCGTCGGAGCGGGCGTTGGGTTGTGCTTCCCGATTGACTTGCGATCGAGAGTAAGCAATGTTCATGCATTGGCGAATTCACGGTCAGCGCGCTTAATCACGACGATCGGGTAAGACCTGGGGTAGCGCCGCGCGATACGACCGGGGTGACTTATGGATGACGGGGCGAAACGGTATTGGATTTGGGGGCAGGACCGCGTCGCGAGCGGGCCAATGGCGTTCTCCGAACTGGTCGCGGCGGCACGGCGAGAGCGACTGCCACGTGAGACGTGGGTGTTCAACGACCAGAACCGCGTGTGGCTGCCGGCCGCGAGTCTTCCCGAACTGGAGGGCCTGTTCTGCTCCCAACCTGGGGTGGCTTCCGTCCCGTCGGTCGGGACGACCTTGGCGGCGCGGCCCGCCCTGCGGCCCGGTTCGCTCCGTCGCATCAAAATCCTGGCGGGATTGGACGAGGCCCAGTTGGCGGTGTTTCTGCGCTACGTGGAGGTCGAGCATTTCCAACCGTTCACGCATGTGGTGCGGGCAGGCGAGCACGGCGACGCGATGTACCTGGTCTTGCAGGGAGAACTCCGGGCCAGCCTCTATATCGACGGCCAAGAGTCCATCCTGGCCACGCTCACTGTGGGGGATTTCTTCGGGGAAGTGTCGGTGCTGGACCAGGGCCCGCGTTCGGCGGATGTGATCGCAAATGAGCCCAGCGTGTTGCTCAAGGTCTCGGCTGCGGCCTTTCAGGACCTGGTCCGGGAAGTACCGACGCTGGCCGCCCCTCTCCTGGTCGCGCTGAGCCGGGCCGTGGTCAGACGCGTTCGGGTCCTGACGCGGCGGTATCAGGACTCGATTCATTTCGCCCGGGTTGCCGGGGCCGTATCTCCGGTCCGATAACCGCACGCGAGGTGGTTGATGACATGGCCCCACCAGGCGAAGGTCGAGGCGTTCGGCCAGAAACACCATACCGGCCTGGTGGCTTTGGTGTTCACCGACATCGTCGATTCAACACGGCTGAAGCAGGTGCGGGGCGACCGGGCCGCCATCGAGCGGATTGAACGTCATCATGGCCTGACCCGTCAACTGCTGGCCGGGTTCGTCGAGGCCGAAGAGGTCGAGACCGCGGGAGACTCCTTCCTGCTGCTGTTTTCGCGACCGTCCGACGCCGTGCGGTTCGCCTTGTGCCTCCAAGCGGCACTCGGGACGCCGGCGGACGAGGCCGGGCCGCCCATCCGGGACCGGATCGGGATTCACGCCGGGGAGGTTTTCATCGAGGGCAAAGCCGGGACCGGCCGCTTGTTTGGGATGCAGGTGGACACCGCAGCACGGGTGGCCTCGCTGGCCGTCGGCGGCCAGATTCTCATGACCCGCTTCGTTTTTGACAACGCGCGCCAGGTCCTGCGCGGCGATGTGCTCCCGGGCGTCGCCCCGCTGACGTGGTCCAATCATGGTCCGTATCGGCTCAAAGGCGTGGACGAACCAATGGAAATCTGCGAGGTAGCCGAGGCGACGGCCGGGCCGCGCTCGCCGCCCGCCGACTCCGAGAAAGCCCAACGTGTGATTCCCGCCGACCCGGAACCGGTCCTGGGTTGGCGGCCGGCGCTGGAACAACGGGTGCCAGGCACCGAGTGGACCCTCGAAGAGAAACTCGGTGAAGGGGGGTTCGGCGAAGTTTGGCTCGGACGCCACGCGACGCTCCAAGAACGCCGCGTCTTCAAATTCTGCTTTCGCGCTGATCGCGTGCGCGCCCTTAAACGGGAAGTCACGCTCTTTCGCCTGCTCAAGGAGCGATTGGGCGAGCACCCGCACATCGTCCGTTTGTGCGACCTGTATCTGGATGAACCCCCGTTCTATCTCGAAACCGAGTATGTCCCCGGCAAGGATCTCGCCTCCTGGTGCCGTAGCCAAGGCGGCGTCGAGGCCGTTCCGCCGGTCGCCAGACTGGAAATCGTCGCCCAGACCGCCGAAGCCCTCCAAGCGGCCCACGAGGCCGGCGTCATCCACCGCGATGTCAAGCCGGGGAATATCCTGGTCGGGGTGACGGAGACGCCCGACAGCGTTGCGGGAAGCCCACCGCTTGACAGCGGGCAGCCGGCGATCGCCCGCGGGCCGCGGACTTTCAATCCCGCCGGTCTGCGGGTCAAGTTGACGGATTTCGGCGTTGGCCAAGTAGTGTCTCAAAGCTGTCTGGCCGGGCTGACCCGCGCCGGGTTCACGCAGACGATTCTGTCCGGCAGTCAGTCCCCTCAGACTGGAACCCAGATTTACATGGCGCCGGAGCTGCTGGCCGGCCGACCGGCCACGACGCGCTCGGACATTTACTCCCTGGGCGTGGTGCTTTACCAGTTGCTCGTCGGGGACTTGACCCGGCCAGTCACGACAGACTGGGCACAGGAGATTTCCGATCCCCTGCTCCGCGATGATCTCCAACACTGTTTCGCGGGCCATCCGCACGACCGTTTCGCCAACGCCGGGCAAATGGCGCGGAACCTGCGGGGACTGAACCAGCGGCGCGAGGCCAGGGCGGAGCAGATGGCAGCCCAAGCCGCCCGCGAGGCCGCCGCCTACCGCCGCGGTCTCGTGCGGGCCACGCTGGTGGGTGCGGCCGCAATCGGCCTCTTGGGTTGCCTGGTGTTATTCGCCCTGCGGCAGACTCGGCTGGCCCAAGTTGCTGAATTCCACGCCGCACAGAATGCGCGTCAGGCGCTGTCCGCCGCTCGCTTGCTGGACGAACAACGCCAGCGGGCCGAGGCCGGTGAGTTGCAGGCGCGCCGCAATGCCTACGCATCCGATCTGAACCTCGCCCAGCAGGCCCTCCAAGCCAACAACCTGGGCCGCGCGTTGGACCTGCTCAACCGTCACCGGCCGGGAGCCGGTCAGCCGGATTTGCGCGGATGGGAGTGGCAGTACCTCTGGCAGCGCTGCCAGAGCGACGCCACCGCCGTGCTCGGCCAACACTCCAACTCCGTTAAGGCCCTTGCCTTCGCGCCGGACGGCCGCTACCTGGCCGCTGGAGATTTCGACGGCTTGGTTAAGCTTTGGGATTGCAACCGCCGCCACGTCATTACCACGCTCCCCC
>JAGWYX010000372.1 GCA_018969165.1 Verrucomicrobiota bacterium | reverse complement strand
ATTCGTTTCCGGGTGTCCTGCTGGAGGCGGGGCAGGCCGGGGTGCCGGTTGTAGCCGCGCGGGTAGGTGGTGTGGCCGAAATTGTGGCGGACGGCCAAACCGGGTGGTTGTTTGAACCCGGAGACTGGCGGCAAGGCGCGGCCATTCTGGCCGGGTTGGTTCAGAGCCCGAGGGTGTGCCGGTCGGCCGGTCAGGCCGCGCGGGATCGCGTCCTGTCCCAGTTCAGCGTCGAAGGAATGGCCGCCGACTACCTGAAGTTATATTCCGAGCTGGCCCGCTAATGTTTCGGCTCGGCCAATCTTTGGTCGATAATGCGCAAGTAGGTGGCCGCGCTGGAGTCCCCCGGCCAGAGCCATTTGTAGCGCACGGCGCGATCAAACCACTCGCGGGCCTTGAGATAGTCGCCGATCTGCAGGTAGTGCCAGCCCATGCACTCGATCGTGTACCACCCGTTTGGGTCCAGGTTCAGCGCATGTTGAAAATACCGCCCCGCTTCCTCGTGTCGGCCCAGCCAGTCCAGGCAGCGTCCATATTGGGAGAAGTTGTACGGCGCGAATGGATTCAATGCCGCCGCGCGCTTGAACCGCTGCATGGCGGCTTCGGCCCACTGCCGGTAGTCATCGTTGCCTCGCCAGCTCAGCCGACGCATAATCTCACCCGCCTGCGACCAGACTTCGAAATCCGTCGGCTCGGCCGCGCAGGCCTGTTTCATGGCCTCCACCTGCTCGACGGCCGTTCTGGCTCGGCGCGCCCGCTGGAGCCAGACGAATTCAGTGGCGCGATGGCGGGCGTTGTTCCCCAGGTAAACCACACCGGCAAGGCATACGGCCGTCACCAGGACTTTGCCCGCGAGCCCGAGACGCACCCAGTAGCGATCGGAGGTGAAGCGGAGATGACTGCAAAGGAGCGCCATCAAGGTGACCGCCAGGATGGCGTTGGCCGGGATTTGCATGTTAAAATCGACGAACGAGTGCAACAGGATGGCGAGCAACCCGATGCCGGCACCGAGTACGAAGGCGGCGCGGTTGCTTGGCATTCCGACCGGGGTACTGGCGGGGTATGCGACAAACCTCCACGAATTGAGCACACCCAAAAACAGGATCAGCCAGGCCGCAGCCACGAAAGCCGCCCCCACCGCCCCCCAATCGGTCAGTGTGTTCAGGTAATCGTTATGCACGTATTGCCCACGCAGTTGGAAGGTGGCCGCTCGATATTGGTCGAAGCGAGCGTCGAAGTGGCCGGGCCCGACTCCCCACCACGGGTGATCCCGCCACATGCGCCAGGCGGGCCCCCAGAGTGCCAGGCGCGAGCGTGGATCCTGCGCACGCCCCGGAGTCAGCATGTCTTTAAGCCGTTCTTCGACGCGTTGGGTGTGGCAAATAAAACCGGTCACCGCCGCCGTGAGGAGCAGCAGTGCCAAGACCGCCGGCAGGCGACAGTTCCGTCGTCTGACTAGCACCGCGAAGAACGCCAGAAGCGACGCGATGGTCGCAATCCAACCGCCGCGCGACACCGAGAACCCGATACCGCTGAGGATGGCGAGCGAGGCATAGCCGAGGTACACTTTCAAAACCGGGCTGAAGCGGCTGGTGAAGAGGTAGCTTAGCCCTAGCGGCAGAATCATCTCCAGAAAGCCCGCCAGGTGATCGGGGCAGATATACGTGCCGGAGGCCCGGCCACGAAATTGGGCAGGTTGGACAAAATCCCAGACGCGTTGAGACTGGGTGAGGAACTGGAAGCCGGCGTAGAGGGAGATGGCCATGGCCAGGAAGACCAGGAGCAGCGCCACGCATTGGGTTGTTTCCTGCCGATAGAGGTTGTTTAGCATCGCTAGGAACAGGAAGGCGTAGACGAGCACTCGAATCAACTCATTGCGGGCCAGGAACTCGACCGTCGCGAACTGGTATCGAGCGATGGCGTAGGCCACAAAAGCGAGTACCGCCCAGCAAATCGGGGGCCACAAGAGCCGGTAATCCTGGTCGAGCCAAAGCCGCGCCACCCACAAGGTGATCACGCCGATCGTCAACCCTTGAATGATCAGGAAGTCGAGCGTGCGGACGGCCCCGGTGGCTAGCGGGCCGAAGACAAGGATGCCCAATGCCAGGCCAATCAGGCTCCGCTCACAGGCTCTATTGAGGCGCTCGCGGAGCATCGGATGCTTGCGGCGGGTAGCGCAACCTCTGGGCAATGCGCCTCCCCAAATCAATGCCGGGTTTTTCGATCCATTCGTGCAGTATCCAACTGGTCAGCGTCGTCAAGCCCAAAACAACAACCAGCGCGAGCAAATATTGGCCGAGAGAATTGCCGCGGTTTCCGGAGCGCCAGCGGAACCGATCCAGCAGCAATACGATGAAGACGCTATGAATCAGATAGGTGCCATAGGAACACTCAGCCAGTTTTTGTCTCCATGGTAGACCGCGCAATGCACGATTCACCATTTCCACGGAGCGCAATAGATAGGACCGCACACGCGACTGACCATAAATCGCATAGGCTGACCAGTAAACGGCCGCCATCAACCACAGGAAATTCTCCTTACAGGTAAGCAGGTACACAGGCAACGCGGCCAGGAACCACTTGGATTTCATCGAGGTGCTGCCGTCTATCACCGCGGTCGCTATAACCATGCCAACGGCAAAGATATGCAGTTTCAGTGGCAGGATTGTGGGCTGTGGGAAATACCATAGGTGGTTCCGGGCGGCGTCGTGGTAGTACCCCACCGCGAGGCCACTCAGCCCGCTCAATACAACACAACAGAAGAAGAACAAACCGGCGCCCAGACGCCTAAGCGCGAGGGCCAGGAATGGGAAGCAGCAGTAAAACTGCATTTCGAGCGTGAGGCTCCAATCAGGGATCAGACAGTGGTCAGATAGATGTGGAATGAAGCCAAATAGAAACGAGAAACGCAGCAACAGCCATTGCCAGAGCGAGGGTGAAACCCCATTCTCCGGGGGGGGCGCAAGTCGCAAGGCGATCACGCCGAGGAGGACGACATAATAGAGCGGGGCGATCCGAAAGAACCGGCGCACATAAAACTTGAACCACGTCGAGGGCCTCTCCCAGGGTTCCTTATGTCGCCGCTCCCAGAACAGATAGAGCATCAGAAAGCCGGATACGTTCATGAAGACGTCCACCGCGATGGAAGCCGAACTGAAGATGGGTAAGCGATAATTGACAGCGCCTCCGGTATGCCATGCCACCACCATCCAGGCGGCCAATACTCGAATCACATCGATCAAGGGGATGGTATCCGTCGAGCGGGACGCGAGTCTCGCCCCGTCCGCCGATGGCAGTGCTTCCATTAAACCCTCACACGGGCTGGTTCGAGTCATGGTCGAGAACGGCAGGTCCGCAACCGCGGTGTCGGGATGCCGGTGAGGCGTGTTCCCCCGGGCCGAGTGTGGCAGGGCACGCCTCGGAGGGCTCGTTCGGTCCGAGTTCGATTCTCATTCTCTCTCATAGGGTCGGGGGCGACGGCATGTCAAGCTTCGCGGAACTCAGGTGTTGGAACGGACCCCGGTCAGGAGTTCAGGCGGTGCACGGCGGGACTGGAGGGAGGCGGAGGGGGGGAATTCATCTTGAAGGAAGAATATGTTTGCCGTACGGGGCAAATTGTATTCTAGTCTCGCCGGTTATGTCAAAAGAAATGGTCTGGATCCGCACGCTCACCGTAGGCGCGTTGTGCGCGGGCGTGGCGCTGATGCTGGGCTGGATGTTGGCGACGCCGACCGCCATCATCAGCATGGCGTTTGTCGCGTTGGTCTTGCTGGCCCTTTTCTTCCCGCTATATATGCAGTGGCACCATGTTTTACTGGTTGCTGCATGGCATTCCGCGATCATCGTTTTCTTCTTGCCGGGGCAATTCGATCTCTGGACGGTGCTGGCGTTTGTGAGTCTCGGGATGTGCTTGCTACGCTACACCTTGAGGCGTCAACACCTCTTCATGGACGTCCCAGCCATCACTCGGCCCTTGATAGCCTTGACCATAGTCGTGGGGGTCACCATGATTCTGCGGGGTGGGGTGGGTGGACGGGCGCTGGGAAGTCAGCTCTGGGGCACGAAGCGGTACATCTGGATCTTCGCCGCAGTGGCGGGGTATTTTGCGTTAACCAGCGAGCGGATTCCGGCGAAACGCGCCGAGCTTTATGCCGCATTGTTCCTGCTGTCGGCGATCACGTCGGCGATCAGTGACTTTGCTTATGCCGCCGGGCCTTCGTTTTATCCGTTGTTCTATGTGGTGTCGCCTGAAATGGCCGGCATGCAGGCCGTCTCCACGAACCCCCTGGAGCGCTTTACCGGTGTAGCCTACGCCGCATCAGCGGTCTGCTACTACCTGATCATGCGATTTGGGATTCGTGGGCTCAGTGATTTACGAAGGCCTTGGCGCCTCGTAGCCTTTGTCACGATGATGGTCGCGGGATTATTCGGGGGTTTTCGGTCGGTATTGATCCTGTTATTGCTCGTGTTGCTAGTTCAGTTCTATTTTGAGGGGCTTTTCCGCAGCTACCTGCTCCCGGTGGGGGTATTGGTGACCGTCATGGTTGCCGTCCTCACGGTGGGGTTTGTGGACCGGCTGCCGTTGGCCGTGCAGCGGAGCCTCAGTTTTCTTCCGCTTCGTGTGGATCCCATCGCACGGCGGGACGCCCTGAGCACGCTGGATTGGCGGTTGGAGATGTGGAAAGTGGTGGTGCCCGAGGTGCCAAGATACTTGTTGTTCGGCAAGGGCTACGGCTTCGACGCGACGGAGTACCTGCTCACCCAGGAAGCAATGAAGCGGGGGCTCTATTCGAGCTACGAGGACACCCTGATCAGTGGCAATTATCATAATGGCTTGCTCACCCTCGTGATTCCATTCAGCATATTTGGATTGTTGAGTTTCCTTTGGTTCTGCTGGGCGGCACTGAAGGTCCTCCATGCCAATTATCGGAACAGCCCGCCTGAGGTGAAACACATCAACACCTTCTTGCTGGCCTATTTCACGGCACGACTCCTGTTCTACCTGGTGTTTTACGGGCAATTCGACCAGGACCTGATGGACCTCGTGGGCGCAGTCGCGTTTGGGGTCGCCCTAAATGGAGGGAG
>JAGWYX010000371.1 GCA_018969165.1 Verrucomicrobiota bacterium | reverse complement strand
AAAAGACATACTCGGTCGGCGACCACCACAGGCCGAACTGATGAAAGCCCGCGGTGACCGCCGGCACTTCAAATTTCGTGCCGGCGGTTTTGTGGTCTTTGCCGTAGCCGTCCCAGTGCAGGTTGGAGGTCAACCGGCCGTCGCGCCAGGGGAGCTCGATGATGTCGATCTCAGTGCCGTCCCGGCCGCCGTCGCCGACCCGGCTGACGCCGGGACTCATCATCCAGAAGGCGGGCCAGTGGCCGGGTTGCTTGGGCAATTGGCAGCGCGCCACGAAATAGCCGTAAGTGTGTTCGAATTTATGCTGGGTATCGATGGCGCCGCAGGCGAAGCGGTCGCCGTCCTTGCGCGTGCGCAACAGGAGGTGCCCGCGACCGTCGAGGTAGGCGTCGTCCTTGATCCAGTAGCCGTCCCGACGTTTCCAATCGCCCCGGCGGGTCCACTTGGTGTCGTCGAGCTGGGTGCCGTTGAACTCGTCGTGCCAGACCAGCTTCCAGTGTTTGCCGGGCGGCGCCGGGGGCAGGAGCGCGGAATCGGTCCGCGACGGGGCGATGGAACAACTGCTCAGCAGACCGACCAGGAGCATAGCGGGAGCTTTCATCGCGTTAGGTTTTATCATGTCTGGCGCCGGCGCGCATCCGGAATCGCCTCCACTCCGGGAAAGGGCAAACCGCGGGCCGGGCCACTGAAGTCTGCCGCGCGTTGGCGCGGGAGTCGGCGGGGCGGTAGCAGCGCGGGGACCTCATCGGACCGGTGGTTTGGAACGCAGCAGGCCGCCGGGTTGGGCCTGGCCGGTGGTCACCTGGAGCCGGCGGCGGATTTCCGGGTTGTGCGGGTCCAGCTCGAGGGCCTTGCGGTAGTGGGCCAACGCCTCGTTGGTGCGGCGGCACTGCCAGAGCGCATCACCGAGATAAACCTGGGGCAAAATGGCGTTGGGTTCCAGGCGCGCGGCTTCCTGGTATTGGGCCAAGGCCTCATTGGTGCTTCCCTTTTCCTGCAGGGCGCGCCCCAGTCCTAGATGGGCGCCGGCGTAAGCCGGATAGACCTTCAAGGCCTGGAGGAATTCCTGGATGGCCGAATTGGGACGCCCCTGGGCGAGGAGGATGACCGCCAGATTGTTGCGGGCGCGCCAGTATTTCGGGTTGATGCGGAGGGCCTCGCGGTAATGGTCCATCGCGGGCTCCAACCGGCCCTGGGTCATCAGGGCCTGGCCCAGGTTGTAATGGGCGATGTAATTGTTGCTCGTGATGGCG
This sequence comes from Verrucomicrobiota bacterium, assembly GCA_018969165.1. Classification (GTDB taxonomy): domain Bacteria; phylum Verrucomicrobiota; class Verrucomicrobiia; order Limisphaerales; family JAGWYX01; genus JAGWYX01. Next base: position 3,833 of record JAGWYX010000371.1, on the reverse strand, counting down.
ATCGTGCGGGAGAACAGGGTAACACTGTCACGCCAGTAGCCCAGTTGTCGGGAGGTCAGCAACCCGCAAGCCGCGGTCACGGCGATCACGGCTCCGCCCAGGATGCGCCGGCGGAACGGCCAGTTGGCGGACAGGTCGGCGATTCCCCAAACCAGCATGACGAAAACGCCAATGAGCGACACGTAGGTGTATCGGTCGGCAATCGCCTGCAACCCGACCGGGAGCAACCCGATGGTTGGCGCCAGGGTGAGCAAATACCAGGACCAGCCGAACAGGAGGTACGGGCAGGTCCTGCGGAAGACAAGGCTCAGCGCGGTCACCCCGAACAACACGCCGCAGGCGCCCAGGATTTGCCAAGCCGCCCATTGCTCGGGCAGCGGGTACAACACGGCCAGTTGGTCGGGCAGGATCAGTTGCCCCAAGTAGCGCGCGTAAGACACGGGGACGTTGGCCAGCCGAAGCGAGAGCGGCACCGTCTCGACGGACAGGAGGTTGCCGCCGCTCCGCACGCCCTGCAACGTGACCAAGCCGGCGGCGAACGCCAGACAAAACCAGGGCAGTTTCTCCATCACCAATCCCGCGAGCGACCGCCCTTGGGCGACGCCCGATTTGTCGGCCATCGCCTCGCGGCCAATCGGGTCGGTGTCCGACGGGCATGCGCCCGGTTGGGGCCAGCGTCGCAACGGCCACCAATCCAACAGCAGCAGCGTCAGCGGCAGGGTCACCAACATGGGCTTGGACATCAAGCCGAGCACGAAAAAGACCAAGGCCGCCCGATACCAGCCCGGGCGCAGGCCCTCGACGTAGCGCGCGTAGGCCCAGGTAGCCAGCAGCCAAAAGAGTGTGCTCAAGACATCCTTGCGCTCCGCCAGCCAGGCAACCGACTCGACGTGGAGCGGGTGCAGGCCGAAAAGCAAGGCGACGACGGCGGCGCGTTCGGTTTTGCCGGTGATCCTGGCGAGCAGGCCGAACAGCAACAGGGTATTGAGGACATGCAGCCACACGCTCATCAGGTGTTGGCGCCCGGCGTTCAACCCGAAGAATTGGCAATCCGCCATGTGCGAAATCCAGGTGACGGGATGCCAGTAATCATAATCGGAGGTCGTCAGGGCCCACTCGAGTCCGCGCAGGGTCAACCCGGCCTGGACGCGCGGATTTTCGGTGATGTAGCCAGGGTCGTCGTAGTTGGTGAAGCCGGCGCGGTGCGCCGGCCAGAAGACCGCCCACGTCAGCAGCCCCAGACAGCCCGCGATGACGAGACGGTCGCGCCGATCGACGTGGACGCGCGCGCCGCTCATACGGTCTCGGCATCCCCGCGGGCAAATCGTCCGTAGCGCAAGGCCAGGGTCGGCAGCACCAGCAGATTCAGCGCGGTGGAGGTGAGCAACCCGCCCAGGATCACGATGGCCATCGGGCCTTCGATCTCGCGTCCGGCGACCTCGCGGTTGAGCGCCAATGGCAACAAACCCAGCGCCGTGACCAGCGCCGTCATCAGGATGGGCACCAATCGCTCGGACGCGCCGCGCAGGGCCGTCTCCAGGTCCCACGTTACCCCCTCCTGCCGCACCAGATGTTCGTAATGCGAGATGAGCATGATCGAATTACGCGTCGTGATGCCGAACAGCGTCACAAAGCCGACCAGCGACCCGACCGACAAGGATCCGCCGCAGGCGAAGACCGCCAGCACGCCGCCTACGAGCGCGAACGGGACGTTGGCCAGGATCAGCAGCAGGCTCCGGCCCGATCCGAACAACAACATCAACAGCAGCACAATGCCCGCCGCGGCCAGGAGCGAGTGCACCAGCAGATCATGCCGGGTCTGCGCCTGGGCTTGCGCCGCGCCGGTATAAACCCGGAACACCCCGGGCGGCAAGGGCACCCGCGAGGCCAACTGCTGTTTGACGGCCGCGGCGAAGGACGCCACGTCCCGTCCCTGGACGTTGCAGGTGACCTGCTGCAAGCGCTGGCCGCCTTCGTGCAGCACGCTGTAACGGCCACTGCCCAATCGGATGTCGGCCAGCTCGCGCAGCGGGACCACTAAGCCGTGCGCGTTGCGCAGCGGCAGGGAACCGATCGTCTCGGGCCGGGTGCGGTCCGACGCGTCCAGGATCACCGCCACGTCGAAGACCTGGTTGCCTTCGTAGGTCTGCGCCACCAGGTCGCCCTGGTAGGCCGTCCGAATCGCCTCCAGCACCGTCACCGGCGCAAAGCCGTATTGCAGCAACCGGTCCGGGCGCAAACGCACGTCCATCTCCGGCAGGCCGGGCTGCACCGCCACCTCGACATCCACCGCTCCCGGGACTTGCGTCAAGACCGCCCGCACGGCGGCCGCCTGCTGGTCCAACACGTCCAGGTCGTGCCCGAAAACATCGATGACAAACTGCGCGGTGGTCCCGGAGATGGTTTCCTCCATGCGCTCGGCCAGGAAGGACTCGACCGTGAAGGTCAGGCCCGGGAACTCCGCCAGCGTGCGGCGGATATCCGTCTCGACCTGTTCCGCCTCCACGCCGGCCAATGGCCGCAAGTCCACGTGCAATTCACTGTATTGGGGGCCGTAGGTGTCCTCGCCGTTCTCCGCCCGGCCCGCCTCCTGCGACACCGAGCGGATGTGCGGATTCAGCAGCAAGGCCCGCGTGACGAGCTGGCCCAGGCGGATCGATTCGGCCAGCGACGTCCCCGGGACCGCGCTCATGTGGAGGATGTAATGGCCCTCGTGGAACTCAGGCAGGAATTCGCCGCCGAAAAATGGCAGCATCGCCGCCGCGCCGCCGCACAGGATCACCGCCAGGACCAGCACGGTGCGGGGCCGTCGGCAGAGCCGCGTCAACCAGCGCCGGTGCCGTGCTTTGAGCCAGCGCACATAACCCGGCTCCGTGTGCGGCGAGACCTTGGAGAGAACCAGGTAACAGAGGGCGGGGGTAACGGTGAGCGCGACGGCCAGCGAGGCGAGCGTCGCCAGGATGAACGAAATGCCCAGCGGCGCGAACAACCGGCCTTGCACCCCGCTCATGGTCAGCACCGGCAGAAACACCATGGCCACGATGAAGGTCGCATAGACCACCGCGCCACGGACCTCCAGCGAGGCCTGCAGCACCACCCGCGCCAGCTCGCCGGGGCGCGCCCGGGAGGCTCCGCCGTCCGGCTGGCCGGCGCGGAATTCCCGGAGTCGCCGCAGGATGTTTTCCACGTCGATGATGGCGTCGTCCACCACCACTCCGATGGCGATGGCGAAGCCGCCCAGGGTGATGGTGTTGATCGGGACTTGACACCAATCCAACACGATCACCGCCGTCAACAGGGCCAGCGGAATCGACACGAAGGAGATGAACGCCGTGCGCAGATCCAGGAGGAATAGAAAGAGCACTACCGCCACCAGCAGCCCGCCCAGCAGCAGGGAGTGATCGACGTTACGCAGCGAATCTTCAATGAAATTGGCGGGCCGGAACAATCGCGCGTCCAGGTCAACATGCTCGGCGGCCAGGGCGGGTGTCATTTGCTGGAGCGCCTCCTCCAAGGCGCGCGTGACCACCATCGTGTTGGCCTGGTATTGCGCGTAGGCGAGCAGGACCACGCCCGAGCGGCCGTTGAGCTGGGCGTCCCCGAACTTGGGCGCCGCCGCCGCGCGCACCTGGGCTACGTCCTGCAATCGCACACTGAGCCCGGGATGCGGCACCAGCACCACCTGGCCCAGTTGAGCCGGCGTCAACGACTGGCCCTCGGTCCGGATCACGATGCGTTGATTGGCCGTGTCCACGAATCCCGCGCCGCGCACGCCGGTCGCCTCCTGCACCGCCGCCACCACCTGGTCCAGCGACAGGCCATAGGCCTGGAGG
>JAGWYX010000370.1 GCA_018969165.1 Verrucomicrobiota bacterium | reverse complement strand
GTGGCCGATGCCGCCGATACCGTGGTCGGCGGGAACAAGCGGTCGATTTGCCGCGGATGAAACCGCAGCCAGACGTGGGCGATGTCCTCCGATGCACCGACGCCGAATCGGCTCAGTTTCCCACCTTCGGCCGGAATCACGATGGCCCACACGGCGCCGTCTCGACAATAGCCGATCCCCAGTTTGGCCGGGCCGGTTTCCACCTTCAATTGATCGCCGACTTGCAGGCAGAAGCGCGAGAGTTGGAAAACATCCTCCGGCCCGAACTGCCACGGGCGCGCCTGGTCCGGCTGAACCGCGCCGGCGGTCAGCGTCGTCGGATAGCGCCTGAGCAAATCAATATTGCGTGGCGGTCCATAGACGATGGCTGCCAGTCCGAGCACGACCGCGAGCGCGGCGACAATCCACAGAATTTTTTTCATATCCCCTCATTTTTCGGTTTTCAGCTTCGGTGTGTTCCACGCGACAATTGCGCCAACGACTCACCTTGGTTCCCTCCGCACTTCACCTTCCGCTTGAGCCTTACCATTCCAGTCGCCCGCCTCGCGGAGTGCCTTGATTTCGGTCAAGCCGGGCCTCGGGGGCACGGGCAGCACCCGACCGCCATGTACGTAAAACTCGGTACTGCCGGCGCCCGCCGGGGGGCGCGCGTCCCGTCATCGGCGTGGGGTTGAGACGCGGCTGGTTCGACCCGCGCTCCGGAGCGCGCCTCGGCCAGACGCAGCGTCGTCAGAAGGAGCGGCAGGTTTTGGACTACGCCTGTCCTCAGGCGCTTTCCCGTGAGGTTGGCCCCTGGCGAAGCGGCGGAGGCCCGCCGCACTCCAAGACGCTAGCGCGGCAATTCCTGCTGGTTCTTGCCGCCGATGCGCGGTCAAGGAATCGTGGAGGCTTTCCATGAACCTTGCCGCGGAGCGCGAGTTGTCTCAACTCGCAGAAGCGCCAGACCGCCTGAAGACGGGACTACGAACGGCTGGCTCGTGCGGTTCATGGCCCCATTACATGTGCCATCGCGCAAGGAGGCTTTCCATGAACCGGGCGGCAAAGGACGCCTCCTCCCCCTACTTCGCCATCACCATCTCCAACACTTGCTCCCGCTCGTGGGGCCGGTCCTCTTCCGACTCGATCGACGGCTCGGCTGCTTTCGGTTCGAGGACCGGGGCCGGCTTGGGCTCGACACCGGCTTCGGCCTTGTGGAATTTCACGCTGACGATCTTGCTCACGCCCTGCTCCTGCATCGTCACCCCGTAAATGACATCGGCCATGCCGATGGTCCGCTTGTTGTGGGTGATCACGATGAACTGCGAGTGGCCCAGGAACCGCTGCAGCACGCGGACGAACCGGTTGATGTTCGCCTCGTCCAACGCGGCGTCCAATTCGTCGAGCACGCAGAACGGGCTGGGCCGGACCTGGTAGATCGCGAAGAGCAAGGCCACGGCCACCATGGTTTGCTCGCCTCCCGACAGCAGGGAGATGCTCTTGGCCTGCTTGCCCGGTGGCCGGGCGATGATCTCGACGCCGCTCTCCAGCACGTCGCCCTCGTCCACGAGCGCGAGGTCCGCCTTGCCGCCGCCGAAAATCTCGGTGAACAGGGCGCTGAAGTTGGCGCGGATCTTCTCGAAGGTGTCGCGGAACATCGCGCGGGTCTCGACGTTGATGCGGTTGATCACGTCGAGCAACTGCTGCTTGGCCGTGACCAGGTCGTCGTGCTGCGCCGTGAGGAACTGGTAGCGTTGCTCCGTCTCTTCGTATTCCTCGATGGCCACCAGGTTCACCGGGCCCATCTCGTCGATCCGCGTCTGCAGCGCGGTCACCTGCTGGGCTACCAGGGCCCAATCGGTGGCCACCCCGCGCGCGGCCATTTCGTCCGGGGACAACGTCTCGACCTTCGGCGGGCCTTCGTCGGCGATGGTGATGGTGATGCACTCACTGCGGACGTCGGCGAGGTTGAGCTTGTATTTCTCCTGGACCCGCTCGCACAAGTTGCGGCCGGCCATCTCTTTCTGGGCCAGCTCGACCTCGAGCGTGCCGCGCCGCTCCTGCTGCTCGGCGAGCTGGCGCCGACGCTCGCGAATCCCGGTCTCGCGCTCGGCCAGCTCCACTTCGAGTCCGGACCTTTCCTGCAGCCGCTCGGCGATGCGGGCGTTGACCTGCTCGCGCTCGCCCTGCAGCGACACGATTTGCCGCCGCGATTCGGCGATCTCGGCCTCGAACTGCGTCCGCCGCTGCAGCAGCGCGGCAATCTCGCCCCGACGCTGCTCGACCAGTTGGGCCAACTCCTGGAGGCGCGCGGCAAAGGACTGTTCCTGCTGGCGGAGCGCGGCGCCCACCTGCTCTTCGGTGGCCAGCGCGACTTTGGCTTCGGTGACGCCGTTGTTGGCCGTGTCGCGTTGGTGACGCAGCCGCTCCAGGCCGACGTTCAGGTCGGCCAGGCGTCGCTGGAGTTCTTGTTCGCCGGCCTCGAGTTCGGCCGCCTGCCGCGCGAGGGCCTGGCCCTGGCGAAGATTCTCCTGGTCCTGCGTTTCCAGGCTTTGGATTTCGTAAGCAACGGTGTCGAGCTTTTGTTGCAGCAGGCCGCGCGCGTTCTCGAGCGCGCGGCATTCACCCTCGTGCGTGGCGATGGCCACCTCCTGACTGTTCAGGTCCGCCTGGGTCTGCTGCAAGCTCGCCTGCAGCGCGGTCAACTCGGCCTGCAACACGCCCCGGGCCCGGCTGCGCTCCTGAATTTGCGCCTGGAGTTCGGCCAAAGCCCGATCCAATTCGGCGATCTGGTTCTTGCGACCCAGCACCGAAGCCGGCGCGGTCTCGGCTCCGTTGCTCGCCCCACCGACATAGACCCCGTGGCGATTGAGCACCTCGCCCCCAGTGGTGACGAAGTCGCACGCCCGGTCGGCGCCGTGCCAGGCCCGGGTCGCCGTCGTCAGGTCCGGCACAATCCACGTCTGCCCTAGCAACCGGTTCAGCAACGGTTGAATCGAAACGTCGGCCTCGATGACCGAAAGCGCTGGGACGGCCGTGGCGCACGGCATCCCCGTGACGGAGGCGGCAGACACCGAACCAGAGGCCGGCGCATCCACCGGCGCGCCTTCGCCGGCGGGCCCGGGGGCGGCATTGACCGGCTTGCCGTTCCGCTGCAATGCCAGCGGTGCGACGCTGGCCCGGCCCTGTTTGCGGATCTTGAGTTCCGCCACGACCTGTTGAGCAGTTTCGGCCTCTTCGGTCAACACCAGTTGCAGGTGATGGCCGAGCGCGGCCTCGACCGCGGCAATGTGCGGCTCCGACACGCGCATCCGGTCCACCAGGGCCCCGAGCATTTGCGGCGCCTGCTTGAGCGCGGCGACGGTACCGGCGCTGAAACCTTCGTAATCGGCCTGCAATTGAGCCAGCACGCCGCGGCGCGAGCGCCGCTCGGTCTGCTCCTGCAGGCGGCGATCCAACTCCTGGCCGGCCGCGGCCAGGGCCTGCTCCAGTTGATGCAGCCGCGCCTGATGTTCCGCAACGGCTCCCCGGCGGGTGCGCGCATCGCGCTTTTCATTTTCGACGCTCGCGGCCGATTCACCCAACCGCGCCTCCAGCCGGCGACGTTCCTCCTCCAACTGGATTCGTTCGGCTGTGAGCTTTTCCATGCGGACGTTCTGGTGCTGCCGTTGCAGGTCCAGCGCGGTGAGTTGGTTGCGAACGCCCGAAAGTCTTTGGGCCTGCTCGAACGCCGCGGCCTGGGCCCGCCGCAATTCCTCCTCGTTCCCTTTCAATTCGGTCTCCACCTGCCGCAGCGCCTCGCGTTTGGTTTGGAGCGACTCCTGGAGCCCGGCCAGCGCGCGCACGGACCCAGCCAGGCGTTCAGCGACCGCGGCGCGCTCCTGCTCGGCCGCCAAGCGACGTTCCTCGCCCTGCGCGATATCGCCCAGGGCCTTGGCATTCTGCTGCTCCGACTCGCGGAGGCGTTCTTCATTGAAGTGAATCCGGCTCTGGTGACGCTCGACCTGATTCTGGAGGTCCTGTCCGCGCTGCTGGGCCTCGTGGACCTGCTGCTCGAGGTCGGAAAGCCGTTCGCGCAACCGGGCGGTCTCGTCTTCCGTGCGCAGCAGCTCGGCCGAGCCGGTCTCGATGTCCGCGCGCAATTGCTCGGCGGTCGTCTCCAGCTCGGCCCGCTGCGCCTGCAGCCGGTCGAACTCGTGGCGCGCCAGTTGGGTATCCAGGTGCTGCAACTGCAGCATGAACTGCTTGTAGCGGCGCGCCTTGCCGGCCTGACGTTGCAAGGAGCCAATCTGCCGCTTGACCTCCCGCACCAGATCGGCCACCCGCACCAGGTTCTGCTCCGTGGACTCGAGCTTGCGCAGCGTCTCGCGCTTCTGCGACTTGAACCGGGTAATCCCCGCCGCTTCCTCGAACACCGCGCGCCGGTCCTCGGGCCGGCTGGACAGCAATTGGGTGATGTGCCCTTGCGCCATGATGCTGTAACTGGCCCGCCCCACACCCGTGCCCATGAACAACTGCTGAATGTCCTTCAGCCGGCAGGGCGTCCGATTGATGAAATACTCGCTCACGCCGTCTCGGAATACCCGCCGCGTCAGCGTCACCTCGTTGTAATCCAACTCGACACCCGCCGCCCGCAGGTGGTCCCGCTCCACATCCCCAATGGTCAGCGACACCTCGGCCATGCTCAGCGGCTTGCGACCGTCGCTCCCGTTGAAAATCACGTCGGCCATCTCACCGCCGCGAAGCGCCTTGGCCGATTGTTCCCCCAGCACCCAACGAATCGCGTCGGCAATATTCGATTTGCCACAACCGTTGGGACCGACAATTGCCGTGATCCCCGGCAAAAACGTCAGGGTCGTCTTGTCCGCAAACGACTTGAACCCGAACTCGGTTAGACTCTTTAAATACATTGATCCAAAGAAACAATAACCAGCCAGACAAGTAAAGCGAAAAACCACAAAATATGGGGGGTACCCCGGCCGCGCAGCCCTACTAATGGATGAACGGGACCTTCCTTCGGCCGTCAAACCGTGGCCAGCCTCAGCGGAATCTACGCCCTCGATGCACGATCGAGGCACCACGAGGACTTCCTACGAACCGGACCGCGGGTTGT
>JAGWYX010000369.1 GCA_018969165.1 Verrucomicrobiota bacterium | reverse complement strand
CAGTATTGTGAAACCACTCCAGTACTTTTCGATCGATGGATTCCGGCGATATTGATTACTGTGCCACGTGGAAACGATGAACCGTGCCGGAGTCACTGCTAGCAGATTTGCCAACTCCCGCTCGTCCTTCTCCGACCACCTCGCGAAGTAATCGACGTGTCGCCCAAGATACGGCGGATCACAATAAACGCAGTCGCTGCTTGTCGCTCGTGCGAGCGCATCCCGGAAGTCTGCGCACAGAAAATTCCAGCAGCATGTCTTCGTAGCCTTGCAAACGTAATCAATCTGATTGATGATCTTAGTCACGTATGCCGGCGCGAACCGCTCCGGCTTGTGTCCATAGGGTGTATTGAACTTCCCTTTGCTGTTGAAACGAATGATCCCGTTAAAACACGAGCGATTCAGGAACAGGAAATCCCAAGGACTCGCCTGGTTGTTGAACCGTGCCCGGACCTCCTTGAAATAGCATTCGCCGTGCTTCTTTAGCTCCTGACCCTCCGACTCCAGGAATGTTCTGGCCTTGGCGGTTGTGATTTCCCCAGACTGGATGGCACGATAGAAGTTGATGAGGTGCGGATTTATATCAGAAAAGGTCGCCTGCTTCGGGCGCAGATTGAACCCCACGACGCCTGACCCCATAAACGGTTCGATCCAACAACCTTGGTCTTCAAGGATGACATGGTGAAGAACCCAGTCGACGAGCTTGGTCTTGATGCCCTGGCACTTGATCGGCGGAACGAAAACCTTACTCACGTTCTCCTCCTTCTTGTTGTAGCGCGTGGGTTCACCCGTCTTGGGTCCGCTCCGCGATACGCGAGGAAGTCTGCGAGTCTAGTGATTCTCTTCCCGGTCTCTGGAAGGACGATTCGTCCGTAGTTCATCCAATACTCATCGAACCACTTTTCTCCGAGATTCTTGAACATTCCGTTTCCGGCCACAATGTCCTGGATCTTGGTGATGCTCCCGATATTGGCCGTATTCCCGCTGCCGCTGCGGTCAGACGCTATTTCCCACTTCTCACAAACGAAAAACTGGATATCGCGCACAACGGAGACGATCGACCGCAGTTCAGGAAGCTGCCGAACTCGGGCTTCCTCCAGTTTTTCACTGGCCGAGCGTGAGTAAATCGTACCGAGACAAAAATGTCCTGTATATTCTGCATACGGAAACTGAATATTCTTCTTGCTTTGTCGATCGGTGAAATATTCGCCGTGCGAACCGAGCGTGAATCCATTGCAGAATTCCGGACTCTCTTCGAGGCGGTACGTTGTCTTCAAGTCCAGGGCAAACTTTAAGTCGGGCTTCGCTTCACTCACGAAGGAAATGTCCGGGTAGTAATTTTGATGATCGGCCAGAACAGTCTTGAATCTATGCGTCCGGGCGAAATCAAGAAGCTTTGGAAACAGATGGATCTCCAGAACCTTTGACACGATCTTCGTATCGGCCGAAATTGTGTAAAGGTTCTTGTAAACGTCGATGAAGCCTTTAATCGTCCACTGTTTGTCCTCGCTGGAAACGTGTTCCGCCAGCTTGGCAGCGAACGCCCTCAGGTCGGCCTTGAACTTCTCTCTTTCGTTCGCGTAAGACATCTTAGAACTTGAGTTGCGCCACCCACTGTTGGACCGTGGGATTGGTCACGCCGAGAATCCATTGCGGATACAGGCCGACCGCGAACATCAGCAGCGTCGCCGGCAGCACCGTCAGCCGTTCTCCGGTCGTGAGGTCGGCGAAGCCGGTCCACTGACCGTTCAACGGCCCGCTGAACACGCGTTGGAGAATCCCGAGCATGAAAATCGCCGTCACCAGCAGCCCGATGACCGCCAGCACCGCCGCCCACGTCGTCAGCGCGAAGGCGCCTTTGAAGATCAGAAACTCGCCGACAAACCCGTTCAGCCCGGGCAACCCCAACGAGGCAAACAGGGCGATCCCCATCAGGCCGCAGAAGACCGGCGCCACCTTGCGCAAGCCCCCGAAATCCTCCAGCCCGCGCCGGCCGCCGGCCCGGTGCTCGAGGAACCCGACGAAGCAGAACAAGGTCGAGGCCGTCAACCCATGGTTGAACATTTGCACCAGCACGCCGTTGAGGGCGGCGGCTTTCTCGGTGGACCAGCGCGGGTCGTTGCCGGTCAGCTTGGCGACGGCGAACACGCCGAGCAGGCAATAGCCCAGATGATTGATCGACGAGTAAGCAAACACCCGCTTGAGGTCCTTCTGCGCCAACGCCGCGCTGGCCGAGAATACGATCGTGATCACCGCCAGCCACAACAACGGGGTCAAGACCATCCGCATCTGCTGCGGGAACAACGGCAGCAGGATGCGCAACAGCCCGTAAACCCCCATCTTGGACATCACCCCCGTCAACAGCATCGTCGTCCCCGTCGGCGCCTCCGCATAGGTCACCGGCAGCCACGTGTGAAACGGCATGAGCGGCACCTTCACCGCGAACCCGAGCAGAACGCCGCTGAAGATCACGACCGACAACTGGTGGGCCGTGAGGTTATACCAGCCGAGTTTGGCGGACAACGCCGACGCCAGTTGACCGGTCCGTCCGAGCTCGGCCAATTTGATGAAGTCGAACGTCCCGGTCGCCAGGTAAATCGCCAGGAACGAGAGCAGCATCGTGACGCTGCCGAGCATCGTGTAAATGAAGAACTGCGTGGCCGCCGGCCCTCGATCGGTGCCGCCCCACAACTTCACCAGGAAGAAGGCCGGCACCAGGCTCAGTTCCCAAAAGAGGAACCAGTGAAAAAAGTTCAGGGCCGTGAATGTCCCGAAGAGCCCCGATTGGAGCCACAGCATGAGGGCGAAGTAGAGTGGAACCTTTTCCTCGATCTTCCACGAAACCACGATCGCCACCGGCACCACCAGCGCCGTCAACAGGACCATCAACATCCCGAGGCCGTCCACGCCCACGAAATAATCGATCCCCAGCGTCGGAATCCAGGGATGCCGCTCGACAAACTGCAGCTCCGCGACGCTGGTATCGAAGCGCGTCCACAACCCCGCCGCCAGCGCCAGCCCGACGAGGCTGAAGACCAGGGCCAGTCCGCGCGCCAGCCGCCGGTTCCGAGGGCTGACTCCCAGCAGCATCAGGCCGCCTGCCAGCGGCACCAACGTCAAGACCGTGAGCAGGGGAAACGCGCTCATGAGTGGACGCAGCCCCAGCTCAACAGCAGCAGAAACGCCGTCAGCGCCAGGCCGATCACGCGCAGATAGTTCTGCACCCGGCCGTTCTGCAGCGCGGCCATCACCCGGCCGCCCCGGCGGATGCGGGAACAGCCCTCGTCAAAACCGAGGTTGATCACGTATTCATCGAACAACCGGTTCAACCAGGAGAACCCTAAGACAACGTAGGCCACCAGTTGCACCGCCCCGTCCCAAATCCAGCGGTCCAACCAATCGCAAATCGACGCCCACCCGGCGTTCCACCGGATCACGGTTGCCTCGTAGAATTCATCGACAAAAAACTTGTTGTGGAGCACCGCGAAGAGCCCCGGCTGTTTGCATTCGAGCACGTCGGGCTGGTCGGCGCTGGCCGCGGGCTTCCGGCCATACCAAATCCAGCCCAGCCCAAGACCGGCAAACACCACCACGGCTGATACCAGCATCAGCCCCAAGACTTCGGACTGGAGGAGATGCCGGACCTCGACGCTTGCGCGGGCGCCGTTCAGGTATTCCTGGAACCATGGCCAGGCGGGGGTGCCGACGAACCCCAGCAGGATCGCAAAGGCTGCCAGCACCACCAGCGGCAGCGTCATCACGGCCGGGCTCTCATGCGGCGCCGGACCGTGCCCGGCCCCGTGCGCCGCGCCGCGGTAGGACCCAAAAAACACGTAGCAAACCTGCCGCGTCATGTAGAAGGCCGTCAGCAACACCCCAAACAACCCAAGGTAAAAAGGCCCGCTCGATACCTTCCACCCGAACGCGGCATGCAGGATTTCGTCCTTGCTCCAAAAGCCCGAGAACACCAATGGCACCCCGGCCAGGGCCAGCATGCCGACGGCATACGTCGCGAACGTCACCGGCATGCAGCGACGCAAACCGCCCATCCGCCGGATATCCTGTTCCTCGTGGCAACCGTGAATCACCGAGCCCGAACCCAGGAACAGCAGCGCCTTGAAAAACGCGTGCGTGATCAGGTGGAACATGCCGACGGCGACGCCGCCCACCCCCAGGCCCAGCATCATGTAGCCCAGTTGCGATACCGTCGAGTAGGCGAGGATGCGTTTGATGTCGTTTTGGGCGACGGCGATCAGCGCCGCGAACACGGCGGTGATCGCGCCCACCCACGCCACCACCTCCAGCGCCGTGGTCTCCGCCGCCGCCCCCACGCCGTGCGCCGCCATGAGCGGATAGACCCGGGCGACCAAAAACACGCCCGCCGCCACCATCGTGGCCGCGTGAATCAACGCGCTGACCGGCGTCGGACCCTCCATCGCGTCCGGGAGCCACACGTGCAACGGCACCTGGCCGGACTTGCCGATGGCGCCGGCGAAGAGCAACAGGGCGATCCCGGTGGAAACGGCCACGCCCAGCCCGGCCGACTGCGCCGCCAGGCGTCCCACCGCCAGGGGTTCCAGGCACCCGCCGCCGTTGGGTTGATAGAAGATCAACGTGCCCGTCCGCGCGTAGAGCCAGATCATGCCGACAAAGAACGCGATGTCGCCGACGCGGGTGGTGATGAAGGCCTTCTTGGCCGCCGCCGCCGCGCTCGGCTTGTGGTACCAGAAGCCGATCAGCAGATACGAGGTCAACCCGACCAACTCCCAGCACATGAACAGCAGCAGCAGGCTGTTGGCGATCACCAGGCCGAGCATCGCCGCGGCAAACAACGAGAGGAAACAAAAGAACCGCGTGAAATTCTCGTCGTGCGCCATGTAACCGACGCTGTAGATGAAAATCAGCAGGCCCACGAATGAGACCATCACCAACATCACCGCCCCAAGCGGGTCCAGCACCCAGCCCAACCACACCGCGTCGTCGCCGAACATGAACCAGGGAAAATTCAGCGTCTGCCGCGCGACTCCTCCCGCGCCGCCAAACCGCAGGGTGTGCGCAAACGCACAGAGCGACAGCAGAAAAGCCAGGA
>JAGWYX010000368.1 GCA_018969165.1 Verrucomicrobiota bacterium | reverse complement strand
GTGGCGCCGCTTTTGGCTGCTGGCGTTGTTGCGCGACCGGTCCAGTATCGCTGGGATACACTCCCGGTCTGGCGCCTAGCCAGAAGCCAAAAGCGACGCCACAAACTGTATTCTATCCCAGGGTCTGGTCAGTACGTCCGCTGCTACCTGTTTCACGGAGAGCCTCCCTTGGTGATGGGGCATGCGTCGAGACCGTGAACCAGCACGTGATTGGACCGCGGCTTGTCCCAAGCCGCAGCGCGTGCCAAGCCGCTGCGGATTGAGGACAACCCGCGGTCCGGTTCCTGGAAAGGCTCTGGTTCCATTCGGACCCGCTCACGGCCCATGAACCTGGTAGGGCGGCGCTGCCGCGCCGCCGGGCCGAGCGGCAGCTCGGCCCTACCGGGGACCGGTGTATGGGAAGGGTGACAGAAAGGCTGGCGCCGCTCGCGCGTGCGTTCGGACCAAGTTGCGGCCAGGTCGAGTGCTTTCCGCTGCCTGGATTTTCATTTGCCGAATTCCGGCCCTTGCGGGAAAATAGAGGCATGCGTCTGCGCGTCATTCTCCTGCTCTCGCTGGGAGTTAACCTCGCCCTGGGCGCCGTGCTGTGCTTCGTCGCGACGTATCCGGGCCCGCACGGGGTGGCGCTCCTGCCGCCCAAGGCGCGCCCGCGCGGGACCAACGTCCCGACCAAAACCCAGGTGGTCGTGCGCCGACAGTTCTTCACCTGGGCGGAGGTCGAATCACCCGATTACCCAACCTACATCGCCAACCTGCGCCGAATCGGCTGTCCGGAGCCGACCATCCGCGATATCATCGTGGCGGACGTCAACCAGATTTTTGCCAAGCGTCGCGCGACCGAAGTTGTCTTGCCGGATCAACAATGGTGGCGCTCGGAACCCGATCCCGCCGTGGTCCAGGCCGCCGCGGACAAGGTACAGGCGCTGGAGACGGAGCGCCGCGCGCTGCTGACGCGACTGCTGGGGCCGGGCTGGGAAACCTCCGGCAGCAATGGGGATGGCTCCGCCAGCGCCGGCGTCTCACTCTCCGGCCCGGTCCTGGGAGCGCTCTCGCCCGACGCCAAGCAGGCGGTCCAGGCTATCAATCGCCGCGCCCAACAACGGATGCGCGATTACCTGGCCGCCCAAGCCAAAGCCGGCAAACCCACCGACCCGGCCGAACTGGCGCGTCTCCGCCAGCAGACCCGCGGCGAACTGGCTAAAGTCCTGACCCCCGATCAGCTTGAAGAATACCTGCTGCGCTACTCGAGCACGGCCAGCCACCTGCGCGCCGAATTGCGCGGCATGAACGTGACTCCGGACGAGTTCCGCGGCCTGTTCCGCGCCCGTGACGGCCTGGATGCGCAGATTGATCTGGCCAGCGGCGATGATCCGGCTGCCGCCCAGCGCCGTCGGGATCTGGAGCAGCAGCGGGACGACGCCGTCAAACAGGCCCTCGGTCCGGATCAGTACCAACTCTTCCAGTTGAACCAAGACCCCGTTTACCGCGCCGCCGTGGCCACCGCCAATCAGGCCGGCGCCCCGCCAGACAAGGTGATGCCGCTCTACCAGCTCCAGCAACTCACCGCCACCGAGCGCCAGCGAATCCTCGATGACGACACCTTGACCGACGAGGAACGGGCCGGCGCCCTCGAGCTCGTCCAGCAGGATTTGGCCAAGTCCATGCAGAAGCTTCTCGGGGACGAGGCCTATCAGCGTTTCCAGCAGCAATCGGCCACCAACCAGAATACGCAAACGCAGAGCCCGCCGGTGCCGCCGGCGCTCCAGGAAGCGCTCGAACAATCTCCACCTACGCCCCCTGCCAGCCAATGATCTTAACCCCCCTCGCTTATGCCTGAACTCACCCCTGCCAAATCCTCCCACGCCGACCTGCAACCCAACCAACTCGAGCAACTCCGCCGCTTCACCAAGGTCGTCGCCGACACCGGCGATTTCGCCGCCTTCCGCCAATACGCGCCCTCGGACGCCACGACCAACCCGACGCTGATTCTCAAGGCCGCCCAAATGTCCGATTACAAATACGTGGTCGAGAAAGCGGTCGCCGAAAACAAAAAGTCCAACCTCACTGGCCCCGCGCTGATCCGGGAGATCGTGGACGACCTACTGGTGCTCTTCGGGCTTGAAATCCTGAAAATCATTCCCGGCCGCGTCTCGACCGAGACCGACGCCCGGCTCTCGTTTGATGTCGAGGGCACCCTCGAGAAGGCGCGCAAACTCATCGCCCTTTACGAGCAGCACGGCACCCCGCGTGAGCGGATACTGATCAAGATCGCCTCGACCTGGGAAGGGGCGCGAGCGGCGGCGGTGCTGCAAAAGGAGAAAATCAACTGCAACATGACCTTGCTGTTCTCGCTGCCGCAGGCGGTGATTTGCGCCGAGGCCGGCGCCCGGCTGATTTCCCCGTTTGTCGGGCGCATCCTCGACTGGCACAAGGCCAGGACGGGCAAGGACTATCCTCCCGCCGAGGATCCGGGCGTCCTCTCGGTCCGCGCCATTTATGCCTACTACAAGAAATTCGGTTACTCGACCGAGGTCATGGGCGCCAGTTTCCGCAATGCCGGTGAAATCCGCGAACTGGCCGGGTGCGATTTGCTGACCATCAGCCCGCACCTGCTCGATGAATTGCAGAAAACCCAGACTCCGCTCGAGCGCAAGCTCAGCCCGGAGTTGGCCGCCCGCAGCGACCTCGCCCGCGTCGAACTCGACGAGAAAAAGTTCCGCTACCTGCTCAACGACGACGCGATGGCGACCGAGAAGACTGCCGAGGGCATCCGCACGTTCGCCGCCGACATGGTCAAACTGGAGAAACTGATCGCCGAACGACTCTGAAATTGGTGTCGGTTTTGGAGTCCGTGGCGGACCTGCTGACCCCTAAAGCGTGACTGCACTCACAGTTAGGAATGGAGCCAGTTGTCGGATTTGAACCGACGACCGACGGTTTACAAAACCGAAATGGCCCTTTCGCGACGACGACATAAACTTGCGCGAAGAGAGCATAAACAAAGGCTGTAATTGCATTCGGCGAAGGCCACTCAAAAGGTCGTAATCACGCACCAAAACGCACTTTTGATGTTGCATTCTGTTGCATACGGCAACGTTCTCGCGAACCGTTGCCCTCACGACTTACGAAGCAGGGTTGGAACGTAAAAGGCGGTGGTCAAGCTCCTCACCGCTTCCGTGAGCTTGTCATGCGGCGGTACAAATCGAAGAGACCATAACAAAAAAGCCGGTGAGCCTTGATCTCGCCCATCGGTGTCGGCAGCTTTTGCATTCGATTCCCATCGTACCCCAAAATCACGACCTTGTCGTGAAACGTCTTCGCATCGAGCTTTCCGTCTAAAAGCGCATCAAAGCCGATGTATTCCAAGTCATCGCGACTCGGAAATCGGGTTGCGATCTGCAGGCGCCGATCCAAAGTGATCACGTGGTTTCCGATGCGGAGTTCCTGATCGTGAATGGTCGCCTTGCTGCCCAGCGCCAGTTCCAAGGCTCAAAGGTCAAGCGATTTGACGAATCGACCCCGATACCGTTCCACCAGGGGAACCGACATCGGTGAGACCACGTCGACGAAGCCGATGTCGTGAGCTTTGCTCGAAAGCAATGCCAGGGGAAGCCATCCGCTCTCGCCGGAAACCGCCACCTCCGCACCAAGGGGCAGACCAGGAGCGTAGAACCTTTCTGGCATCGGGTTAGGCCTGGGTTCGGTGTCATCGATCCTTGCCTCAAGTACCACAGGCGTCTTCGTCAGCGCCACGGCCAAGGCTTCGTCAGCGCGGCTCTCTTTCGGCTGATCAATGAACATCTTGAGAACGATGCCACGAGGCTTTTGCGCGGCAATTGCCTCAATCCCCGCAGCGAGCACGTTCCGTGGCAACGGAAATCCACCGAATCTCGCGGCACACGCATCGTCAACGAACACGACCCGGAACGGTTCCGGCGCAGCGGCCTTGGCTGTCGCCAGCCAAAGGCCGATCAGCCAAACCCACACAAAGCAGGTGCAAGCGGTCATGTTTCGAACGCAGGGCCGACTGATTGATCGCGGCCAGAATTTACGTTCACCTCTCTGTTCCTCGTCACCATTACCATTCGACGCCACGAGGGAAGGAAATGCTGGAGCGCAACCTGTCTTCATCTACCGTAGCCGTTCCCGGTGCGGCTGATGGTCCCGGTTCCACAGGCTCAGCCCCTCGTCAGTCGTGTCCGAAAACAAAAGCCCCAACGGCAAGGCGTCCACGTGGCCATCGCAGGACAGAATGTTCAACTTACCGGCGTGGCGCGTTTTCACCCGCTCGGTGCTTCCATGGAAATCCCTAGCCGGTGTCCGGTCGGCCGTGGCCATCGCATCACGAAATACCCCGTTCCAACCGTTGACGTCGTCACCCATGCAGATCATTCGGCTGGGGGATACCACCATGGACTCGGCTACCGGTGGCGTCACCACCCAACCTTGCTCGTTGAATTGCGTGCCGCCCAGGCCGAGCGGGGCCGAACCAGGGGCTCTTCGCCCCAACCCCCACCAATTGTAACCGTACTGCGAGCCCGGAATGCCTCCAGTTTTCGGATAGTCGCTGGGACGATGCTGCCGCAGGCCCGCCGGACAAGTCCAGACCGAGCGGAACCCGGCCTTCCGGTAATCGTCTGGTTTTGGGGCGGGTCCGAGGACTCTTGCTAAAGCCGGGAACACGCTGCGGTCACCAGCCACGGTCCCATTGTCCATCACGGCTGGGTAGGCACTGTTCTCCCCAACGAAGCTGAGGATGGCCACCCCATGTTGCTGGAGATGAGAGCGGCATTGCAGGTCGCGCGCCCTGCGCATCGCCCCAGACAAGGCCGCCATCAGCAGCGCCGCCAATATCGCCAAAATCGCGACGGCCACCGACAACTCGAACAAGGTGAACCCGGCCTCCGGCCCGCCTCGGCCTCGTAGCCGCTCCTTACCAAGGCACCTCGCTCTCATTGGGAAACGCTTTGAAACGAGAGTAAAGCCGTTAACGACGGCAGTCAATCTTGTTCCGGTTCACGATATTCTGGGAGAAAATTATCATGATAAATCGGGAGATTTCCGTGAGGAGTGCGAACTTTCCCGCCTTTGGGAGAGTTGAGCTTA
>JAGWYX010000367.1 GCA_018969165.1 Verrucomicrobiota bacterium | reverse complement strand
TCGAGCTGCCAGAAAATCTCGGGATTATGCGGATTGCCGAAGTTCAGGTTGTCCGTCACCCCCAGCGGCGCGGCGCCGGTGCAGGCGAGATTGCGGGCCGCCTCGGCGACGGCGATCTTCCCGCCCTCATACGGATCGAGGTAAACGTAGGCGCCGTTGCCGTCCACGCTCAGGGCGACGAATTTCTCCGGGACCGCGGGCGATTGGCCTGGGTCGGTCGGGGCCGCGCGCGGGGGCAAGGCATCCGGTTTAAGGCGCAGCACGGCGGCATCCGAACCGGGGCAAACTGCCGTGCCGTCGCGCACCATGTGGTCGTATTGCCGATAGACCCAGTTCTTGGAGGCGATGCTGGGCCAGGCCAGGAGGCTCTTCAGGACTGGCACCGGGTCCGGCAATTCGGGAATCGCCGCCAGCGTGAACCCCCGGACCGCCGCCAGATAGGTCGGTTCCCGGGCTTCCCGGTGATAAACCGGGGCCTCGTTGGCCAGTTTGCTGGCCGGGATGTCCGCGACCGTCTGGCCGTGCTGCTTGACGATCATCTGACCGGTGTCCGTCACCCGGCCAATCTCCGCCCATGGCAAATCCCACTTGTCAAAAATCCGTTTGACCTCCTCTTCGCGGCCGCGGTGCACGATGATGAGCATCCGTTCCTGGGATTCGCTGAGCATGATCTCGTACGGCGTCATGTTCGGCGCGCGTTGGGGGACTTGGCTCAACTCGATCTCGATGCCCGTGCCCGCCCGGGCCGCGGTCTCGCAGGTCGAGCAGGTCAACCCCGCCGCGCCCATGTCCTGGATGCCGGCCACCGCGCCGGTGGCCAGCAGTCCCAGGCAGGCCTCGCACACCAGTTTTTCCATGAACGGATCGCCCACCTGCACCGCGCCGCGCTGCTGCTCGGCGGACTCCTCGGTCAGATCCTGCGACGCGAACGCCGCCCCCGCCAGGCCGTCGCGGCCGGTCGCCGGGCCGACGTAGAAGACGGGATTGCCCACGCCCCGCGCCGCGCCGCGGGCGATCTGGTCGTGGCGCAGCACGCCCAGGCAGAAGGCGTTCACCAGCGGATTGCCCTCGTAGGACTTGTCGAAGTAAACTTCGCCGGCGATGGTCGGGATGCCGAAGCAATTGCCGTAGTGCGCGATGCCGCTGACGACGCCGGCGAACAGGCGGCGGTTGTTTTGGATTTGGGGAGCACACGCGCCTTCGCGTGTTCTTGTCGGCGCCTCGCCGACAGCTTCGTCTGGCGAGGCGCCAAACGACGCAGCCGAGGCGGCTGCGCTCCCCATTTCATTTCCGTTTTCGGTGATCGGCCCGAACCGCAGCGAATTGACCGAGCAAATCGGCCGCGCGCCCATGGTGAAGATGTCGCGCACGATGCCGCCGACGCCGGTGGCCGCGCCTTGAAACGGCTCGACGGCGCTGGGATGGTTGTGGGACTCGATCTTGAAGGCGATGGCCAGGCCGTCCCCGATATCGACGATACCGGCGTTTTCCTCCCCGGCGCCGACGAGGATGCGCCGGGACTTGGTCGGGAATGTCTTGAGCAGCGGCCGAGTGTTCTTGTAGGAGCAATGCTCGCTCCACATCACCGAGAAGATGCCCAGCTCGGTGTAGGTCGGCGCACGACCCAGGATTTCCTGGACGCGCTGGTACTCCTCCGCGGTGAGGCCGTGCTGCCGCACCAATTCCGGCGTAATCGTGGGCTCAGTCATGCTGTCTAAGTCGAATCCAGTTCGATCGCCGGCAGAGCATGGGCATTCGGGTTCGCGGAGACAAGCAAATCGCAGAGCCGGGCAGTTCTCATTTCGGTGAGCGCGGACTGCCCGTCCGCTCCCCAAGGCGCCGTTCCCGGTTGCAGCCGGCCAAGGCGCGCAGTAAGGTGGTGTCCATGAAACCGGTCGTCATTCGTTATTGCCCGGTGTGACCCGGGCTGCGCGCGAAGTCCGCCCGGGTGGCGGACCTCTTGCAGCGGGAGTGCGGGGTCGAGGTCAACCGCGTCAAAGGCTCGATCCAGGAGTTGAGCGTACAGGTCGGCGACCAGGTGGTGGCCCGGAAGAAGTGGTTCCGGTTCCCGGAAGACGCCGCGCTGGTGGGAGTCGTCAAGCAAGCACTGGCGGCCACCGCCTGATCACGCCGCGGGCGCGCAGGGCCGGCTTCGCAGCGCGTGGACGAGGCTCTCGAAAATCAGCCGGCCGTCGGCGCTGCCCAGGATAGCCTCGCAGGCGCGCTCCGGATGCGGCATCAGGCCGGCGACGTTGCGGCCGGGGTTGCAAAGGCCGGCGATGTTCCGCAACGATCCGTTTGGGCTGGCGGATTCGGTCACTTCGCCCCGGGCGTTGGCGTACTGCCAGAGAATCCGGTCTTGGGCCGCCAGCTCGGCGAGGGTGGCCTCGTCGGCAAAATAGCAGCCTTCCCCGTGCGCCACCGGGATTCGCAACAGCTTGTCGGGCGGGACCTGGTTGGTGAACGGCGAATCCGTCGTGACCGTCTTCAGGTGCACGTGCTCGCACCGGAATTGGAGCGAGCGATTGCGGATCAAGGCCCCGGGCAACAATCCGGCCTCGCACAGAATCTGGAACCCGTTGCAGATGCCCAGCACCAATCCGCCCTGCGCCGCGAAGGCCTGCACCGCCTGCATCACTGGGCTGAACCGGGCGATCGCGCCGGTGCGCAGGTAATCACCGTAGCTGAATCCTCCGGGAACAATCACCGCGTCCGCGTCGCCGAGCGAGGTTTCCTTGTGCCAGACATAACGCGCGGCGTGCCCCAGGACTGCCCCAAGGGCATGGACGGCGTCCTGGTCGCAGTTCGAGGCGGGGAACTGGAGCACGGCGAAGTTCATTTTGTCAGTGGTCCGTTGTCAGTCGTCAGTAGTTCGTCATCTGGCCGGCTCGACCACGGACCACGGACCACGGACCGACTCATTCGATTTCCAGCCGGTAATCCTCGATCACCGGGTTGCTGAGGAATTTGTGGCACGCCTCGTCGAGCTGCCGGCGCGCGGTCTCGCGGTCGCCCTCCACGTCAATCTCGAGGTATTTGCCGACGTGCACGGCGCCGATGCCTTGGTAGCCCAGGTGGGCCAGGGCGTTCTGCACCGTCTTGCCCTGAGGATCCAGGACGGCCTTCTTCGGGGTAATGATGATTTTAGCTTTCATGTCGGCGCCGGCGCCGGCGCGCGTCGCGATGTTGGCCAAAGGCGCGTCGCGGCGCGAGAATTTTTTGCGATGGGAAATCATTTAAATTCTTCCGTTCCTCAGGCATCTTACCCGTATGCGATCCGCGTATCTCCGGGGCCTCGGGCTGTGTCTGGCATTACTCTGGCCCAGGGCAGTCCCGGCCCAGTTGCTCAGCACCGAGGTCCGGCTGGCCCTGTCGGCCGACCTGGCGCGTCCGGGGGACACGGTGTGGGCCGGCGTGGTCATGCGATTGGCCCCTGGCTGGCATAACTATTGGCGAAACCCCGGCGATTCGGGCGCCCCCACCCAAGTCCAATGGACCCTGCCCCGCGGCGTGTCGGCCGGAGCCATCCAGTGGCCGGTGCCCGAGAAGCTGACGGAGGAAGGTCTGGTCACCTATGTTTACAACAACGAGGTCTGCTTGCTCGTACCGCTGACCCTGGCAACCAACTTGGCGCCGGGTCCGCTCCAGCTCGGCGCGCATGTCACCTGGCTCGAATGCCAGAAGCAATGCGTCATGCACAATACCGACCTGAACGCCACGCTGCGCGTCGGGGCCGAACCCAAACCGTCCGCCGACGCCGGCTTGCTCCGGACGTGGCGCCAAAAGGTCCCCCGGCTTGATCCAACCTTTCCCGCGCACGCGACCTGGGACAGTCCGATCAACGGTGACGCCCGGCCGGTGATCCTCGCGTGGGATGCGCCCGGCAACCCGGCGGTCGCGGATTTCTTCCCGTTTCCAAGTGACGCGTATCAGGTGACGAACGCGACGGAGCGGCTCCCGGCTGGACCGGGCAAGGTGCGCTTGCGCAAGGTGGTGTACAAAGGCGACGGCGGTTGGCCAACCGCGTTGCAGGGCCTGATCATCGACCGCGCCTCGGCGGATGCTCCGGTCGCGGCGCGGGAGGTGCGGCTGACCTTGGCGGACGCGGCATCGACGGTCGCAACGGTATCCGCCGGCAGCGCGAGACAGTCGATGTCGGTCATGTTGGCGTTTGGGTTCCTTGGAGGATTGATACTGAACATCATGCCGTGCGTGTTGCCGGTCATCGCCCTGAAGATTCTGGGATTCGTCAGTCAGAGCCGGGAAGCGCCGCGGCGGGTTCGCGCCCTGGGCTTGGTTTACGCGCTCGGGGTTTTGGTGTCGTTCCTGGGGCTGGCGGCCATGGTGATCGGCGTGCAGCACGCCGGGCACGCGGCCAACTGGGGCATGCAATTCCAGAATCCCAAGTTCCTGGTGCTGATGACCACCCTGGTCATGCTGGTCGCGCTGAACTTGTTCGGGGTTTTCGAGGTCAACCTCGGCGGGCGCGCGCTGGGTGTGGCCGGCCAATTAACCAGCAAAGAAGGCGCCGCCGGGGCCTTCTTTAATGGCGTGCTGGCCACTGCCCTGGCAACACCTTGCACGGCCCCCTTCCTGGCGCCGGCCCTCGGGTTCGCTTTCGCGCAATCGGCCGGAGTGATCGTGGTCATATTCGTGGCCATCGGGCTGGGGCTGGCTTCCCCGTACGTTCTGTTGAGCTGGCATCCGGCCTGGCTTCGTTTCCTGCCGAAACCGGGAGCCTGGATGGAGAAGTTTAAACAGGCGATGGGTTTCCCCATGCTGGCCACGGCCGTTTGGTTGCTCACGGTGGCCAGCGCGTTTTACGGCGAAGACAGTTACCTCTGGCTGGGGTTGTTCCTGGTGATGGTGGCCTTGGCGGCCTGGGTCTGGGGCGAATTCGTGCAGCGTGGTCGGAACCGCAAAGCCCTGGCGATGGCGATCACCGCGATCCTTGTTCTGCTCGGGTACTTTTACGTCCTGGAAAACCAGATTCACTGGCGCGCGCCGTTCCAGTCCGCCCAAGCCCCGGATGCGATCCGCAACGACCCGGACGGGATCCAGTGGCAACCGTGGAGTCCGGCGGCGGTTGCCGCCGCGCGGGCCCAG
>JAGWYX010000366.1 GCA_018969165.1 Verrucomicrobiota bacterium | reverse complement strand
TCACGCGCCGCGGCGAACATAGCACGGATATCGCGGTTGAGCACGGAGGAATCCCATTCGACACTTGAACGGAGCGAGCGGGCCAGCCTAGAGTCGGCCGTGAGTTTCCTGGCCCTTTCCATCATTACCGTGGTGGCCGCTTACGTGATCGGCTCGCTCCCGACTGGCTTCCTGGTGGCCAAGGCCAAGGGGATCGACATCCGCACCGTCGGCAGCGGCAACATCGGGGCGACCAACGCCCTGCGCACCGTCGGCAAGCCGGCCGGCGTCCTGGTCCTGCTGGTCGATGTCGCCAAGGGATGGTTCGCCGTCTGGGCCACGACCACGTGGGTATTGGATGGCTTCGCCGGTGCCGCCTCCACCGCGAATCAACGGGAAATCATCACACTGATGGCGGGGCTTTGGGTGATTGTCGGCCACAACTATACCTGCTGGCTGGGGTTCAAAGGCGGCAAAGGGATTGCGACGACTGCCGGCGTGCTGCTGGCCTTGGCGCCGGGCGTCCTGGGGATTGTCCTGGGCGTTTGGATGCTCGGTTTCGCGGCGACGCGGTACGTCTCGTTGGCCTCGATCAGTGCGGCGGTGGCCCTTCCCTTGGCCGCGTGGTTGCGGACCCACCGTCCATGGTTGACCCTGGCCGCGACCGCCATGAGTGCCTTGGCCATTTTCAAACATAAGCCCAACATCCAGCGTTTGCGCAACGGGACCGAACACCGCTTCGGTGCGCCCAAGCCTCCGCAGCCCGATCGCCCCGCCCCATGAGAATCACGGTTCTGGGCGCCGGCGCCTGGGGGACGGCGCTGGCGCGTCTGCTGCAGCAAGCCTGCCACGAGGTCACGCTCTGGGGACACGATCGCGGGCATTTGGAGGCCGTGCGATTAGCCAGTCGCAACGAGCGCTATCTGCCCGGCATCACCTTGCCGACGGATTGGCGACTGGAGGCCGACCTCGAAGTCGCGGTGGCACGGGCCGACGCCGTCGTGGTGGCAGTTCCATCCAAGGCCTTCCGAGCAGTGACGCGCAGCCTCCAAAACTTTTCCGGGCTGGCCATTAGCGTTACCAAGGGCATCGAGCACGACACGGGGCTGACCATGTCCGGGGTGCTTCGCCAGAATGCCCCCCGAGCGGGTGTCGCGGCCTTTTCCGGGCCGACCCTGGCGCTCGAGGTGGCGCGGGACATTCCGACCGCGATCGTGGCGGCTGGGACTCCCCCGGCAAACGCCAAGGTGGTGCAAGAGTTGTTCCATCGGCCGAGCTTTCGTGTCTATACCAGCGACGACCTCCTGGGCGTCGAATTGGGCGGCGCGCTCAAAAACGTCATCGCCATCGCCGCCGGCGTCGGCGACGGCCTCGGGTTCGGCGACAACTCCAAAGCGGCGTTGGTAACGCGGGCGATCGCGGAAGTCCGCCGCTTGGGCGTGGCGTGCGGCGCGCAAGCCGAAACGTTCAGCGGCCTCAGTGGTTTGGGCGACTTGACCGTGACCTGTTTCTCACGGCTGAGCCGCAATCGCGGGTTGGGTGAGCGCTTGGGCCGGGGCGAGCAACTCGAGCACATCCTCGCCAGCCTGGTGACGGTGGTCGAGGGTTACCCAACCGCGCGTTCGGCCTGGCAATTGGCTCGGCGCCGGAAGGTCTGCACGCCGATTATGGACCAGGTCTATGCGATGCTTTACGAGAGCAAGGATCCCAGGCAGGTCGTGCGCGACCTCATGGGTCGCGACTCGAAGTCGGAAGATTGACCGTCGAATCCGTCGGCGCACGGCATGCTTCGGCAGTCGTGAGAGTTGGCTTTGCGTGCAACCTTTTGTCGCACGTACGACAAAAGGTTGCACGCGACTTTCACGCGAGGCGCGCCTCGCTAGATCAACCTCCGGATCAGGTTGAGCAAGTCCGCGTAGGTCTCGACCGCCTTGAACTGGGGGAATTCCTGCCGGACATTGGCCGGCGCGCGGAAGAGGAAACCGATGTTGGCCGCCATGAGCATCGCCGTGTCGTTGAACGAGTCGCCGGCGGCGATGACTTGGTAGTTGAGCTGCCGGAGCGCCGCCACGGCTTGCTGCTTCTGGTTTGGCAGCCGGAGGCGGTAGTTGACGATCCGGTCCTGCTCGACCTCCAGTCGGTGACACAAGAGGGTCGGCCATTCGAGCTGTCGCAGCAGTGGTTGGGCAAATTGCTCGAACGTGTCGGAGAGAATAATCAATTGCACCTGGGCCCGCAGATCGCGCAGGAAGTCCAACGCGCCGTCCAGTGGGCGAAGCGTGCCGATCACGCCCTGGATGTCGGAGAGCTTCAACCCGTGCTGATCGAGGAGTTTGAGCCGGCCGCGCATCAACTTGTCGTAGTCCGGCTCGTCGCGCGTCGTGCGGCGCAATTCCGGGATAGCGGTCTTTTCGGCGACGGCAATCCAGATCTCCGGCGTCAGGACGCCCTCCATGTCCAGGGTCACGATCGATTGTTGCACCGGGGCAGTCTTCCAAGATTCCTCGGGCGTGTCCAGCGAGGCGTCGCCTCAGGCTTCATCCGATCGGTGTGAGCGAGCGGCGATGCCGCTATTTCTTCGCGGTTTGCTCCGCGCGCCTGGCTACTCGATGTAACCTTCCTCGCCGTGTTCGGCGAGGTCGAGCCCGAGGGTCTCGACCTCTTCGCTGACGCGGAGGCCGCGGAGGATGGCGTGGACCAGGTGGGCCAGCAGGACGGTGCCCACCACCGACAGGACCAGGACGATCGCGGCCGCGGCGAGCTGATGCAGCCAGAGGGTATGGCCGATCAAGGGTTGGATGCGTGCCGCTGCCAGGTTGGCGTTCGCCTTGGGTGAGGCCAACAAGCCGGTGAGGATCACGCCGAGGGTGCCGCCCACCGCATGCACGCCAAACGTGTCCAAGGCATCATCGTAACCGAACCGGGCTTTGAGCAGATTGCAGGCCAGGAAGGGAAGCACGCCCGCCAGCAGGCCGATGAGAACCGCGGCGTTGGGAGTCACGAACCCGCTGGCCGGGGTGATGGTCGCCAGGCCGGCGACGGCGCCCGAGCAGAGACCGAGCACGCTCAGCCGCCCGCGGGTGCAGTACTCCATGAGGCCCCAGGTCGAGCACCCGACCGCGGCGGCGAGCGTGGTGGCGACGAAGGCATTGGCGGCGATCGTGTCCGCCGCCAGGGCGCTGCCCGCATTGAAACCGTACCAACCGACCCAGAGCATGCCGGTGCCCACCATGCACAGGACCATGCTGTGCGGCGGCATCTGCTCACGGCCATGCCCGAGCCGCCGGCCGACCAACAGGCACAGGGCCAGCGCCGACCAACCGGACGTCATGTGCACCACGATGCCCCCGGCAAAGTCCAGGGCCCGAATCCGCGCGTGATCGTTCTCCAGACCGTTGAGCACGCCGTCCACGCCCCACACCATATGCGCGACGGGAAAGTAGATCACCAGCATCCACAGCACGACGAACAGCAGGACCGCCGGATAGCGCATGCGTTCGGCGATGGCGCCGACGATCAACGCCGGGGTGATAATGGCGAACATGAGTTGGTACATGCAGAACACGTTCTGCGAAATCCACGGGCTGTAGTCGGCGTTGGGCGCCGCATCCACGCCGCTGAAGAACGCGAAGTCCAGATTGCCAAGCAGGCCGCTGCCGTGGCTGAAGGTCAGGCTGTACCCGCACAGCCACCAGAAGATAGTCACGACCCCCGCGATCCCCAGGCATTGGGCCAGCACGGACAGCACATTTTTCCGCCGGACCAGGCCGCCGTAGAACAAGGCCAGGCCCGGCAGGGTCATGAACAGGACCAACGCCGAGCAGGTCATCATCCACCCGTTGTGGGCCGGGCCAGGCCCCGCGATTCGCGACACGGCCCGTCCGTCTGTCGCGCGAGGGACATTGTTGATGTAGGCCTCGATGTCCGCCAGCCGCTGGTCAAGGGTCGGCTGTGGCATCTTGGCGGGGGGCGGAACGGCGGCGTGGAGCCTGACCGGAAGCCAGCCAAAGGCGACCAGCAGGCAACCGAGAACAAGGATTTTTCTCATGGTAAAGGCAAGCGCGCAGCGACGGCCCCGCCTGGGCCCGGGCGTTGGGCGGCAGGAGGGGTCAGACCGCCTGGGCACCGCGTTCTTCGGTGCGGATGCGGACCGCTTCCTCGACGTGGAAGATGAAGACCTTGCCGTCTCCGATCTTGCCGGTCTTGGCGGTGCGCACGATCGCGGCCGTGGTGGCCTCCACCCGGTCGTCGGGCAGTACGATCTCGAGCTTGATCTTCGGCAGGAAATCAACGGTGTATTCGCTGCCGCGATAAATTTCCGTGTGCCCCTTCTGGCGGCCGAAGCCTTTGACCTCGGTGACGGTCATGCCCTGGATGCCGAGTTGCGACAGGGCTTCCTTCGCTTCCTCCAGTTTGAAGGGCTTGATGATGGCGATGATGAGCTTCATGAGAGCGTGGGGGTTGAAGGCACGGCGGATCAGTCGATGTAGCCTTCCTCGCCGTGTTCCGCGAGGTCGAGGCCCTGGCGCTCGATCTCAGGCAGGGGCCGCAGACCGATGACCGCCTTCACGATAAGCCCGAGGACGACGGTGGCAACCACGGACAGCAGCAGCGTGATGCCGATCGCCTTGACCTGTTCATGCCAGAGCCCGCCCGCGGTCACCAGCCTGGCGAGGCCGTTCTTCAGGGCCGCGCCGCTGGTGAGGTTGCCGTTGACCGCGCCGGTGGCCAGCAGCCCGGTGAGGAAGGCCCCGAGGGTGCCGCCGACGGCGTGGACGCCGAAGGTGTCGAGCGCATCGTCATAGCCGAACCAGGCCTTCACCTTCGTCACGAAGAAATACGGCACCGCGGCGGCCAGGACGCCGATGATGACGGCGCCGGTGGTGCTCACGAAGCCGGTCGCGGGGGTGATCACCACCAGGCCGGCGACCGCACCCGAGCAGAAGCCGAGAATGGAGGGATGCCCGCGGAGAACCTTCTCGATCATGCCCCAGGTGAAGGCGGCCACCGCCGTGGCGATGGTGGTCGTGGTGAAGGCGTTGGCGGCGATGCCGTCGGCGGCGACGGCGCTGCCGGCATTGAAGCCGTACCAGCCGACCCAGAGCATGCCGGTGCCGACCATGCAGAGCACCATG
>JAGWYX010000365.1 GCA_018969165.1 Verrucomicrobiota bacterium | reverse complement strand
GGGAGGATTTCCTGGTAGATCAGGCGCTCGATTGCGCCCGTCGTCCGCGGGCAGCGTTTGGCAATGACGTTGGCGCCGCCGGGGCCGGCGCGCGGGAGGCGGTAGAGGGCGGACTTGGGTCGGCGCCTCAAGGGCTGCACACTCGAGGGCGTGGCTTGGCCCGGCGCAAGCTGGTGCCAGGCGCGCAACAGGGCCGATTCAAGCAGTGGCTCGGGGACACTGAGGTCAGGCGCGAGGGGGGGCATGGTTGGAGTCCGTGCTTTCTGGAGGTTGTGTCTGGCAGGTTTGGGATCGGACCGGCAAGCACCGTGAATTCACCGGAGGACGGGTGGCACCCGGCTTGAACCCCACCATGCGGCCGGCCTCGAGTTTCAGCACCAGATCGCAATGTTTGAGCGTGCCCAAGCGGTGCGCGATGATGAAGGTCGTTCGCCCGCGCATGAGCCGTTCCATCGCCTCGACAATCGCCGCCTCGGTTTTGACGTCCACCGAGCTGGTGGGTTCATCGAGAATGAGCAGTGGGGCGTCCTTCAGAAACGCCCGGGCGATGGCCACCCGCTGGCGTTCGCCGCCGGAGAGGCGCATGCCGCGTTCCCCAACCAGGGTCTGGTAGCCGCGCGGCAAGCGGCTGATAAACTGGTGGGCATTGGCGGCCTGGGCTGCGCCGACAATCTCGCCCTGCCGGGCGTTGGGGCGCGCGTAGGCGATGTTCTCGGCGATGGTCGTCGAGAACAAGACCGGCTCCTGCAGCACGATCGAAAACTGGTGGCGCAGGTCACCCAGCCGGTAGTCCCGCAGGTCCACACTGTCGAGACGGATTTCTCCCGCCGTGGGGTCGTAGAAGCGGGTGAGCAGGTTGACCAGGGTGGTCTTGCCGGCGCCCGTCGTGCCGGCGATGCCGACGCAGGTCCCCGGTGGAATCTCGAAAGAGATGTCGCGTAAGACGGGCCGTTCCGGGTCGTACTGGAAATCCACGTGGTGAAAGGCCATCGTACCGCGGGCGCGCACCAAGGGCCGGGCGTCGAGTTTCTCGACCACGTCCGGCGCCTCGTCCAGCAAGGCGAAGGCGCGCTCGGCCCCGGCCAGGTTGGACTGCATGCTGGCCATTTTTTTGCCGATGGTTTTCAGCGGGGCGTAGAGTTGCGAGAGCAATCCCATGACGTAGAGCAAATCCCCCTTGGTCAACGTGCCGGCCTGGATGTCGCCGACGCCGATGCCCAGCACGGCGGCCATCCCCACCGCCGTGATGAGCGCCACCGCGAGGCCGAAGCCGCCCTGCATCAGGACCAGCCGAATCCGCGCGCGCATGCCCTCGTTGGATTGGACGACGAAGCGGCGCTCCTCGCGGTCCTCCTGGCAAAAGGCCTTCACCACCCGCGCCGCGCCCAGCACCTCCTGGACGATGCCCAGTGCCGAACTCTCCAGCTTTTTGACCTCGCGCGCCTGCCGGCGCAGACGGGGGCGATAGGTCCTGGCGGCCAGAAAAATGGCCGGTGCCACCGCCACCGCCACCGCGGCGAGCGCCCGGTTGATGCGCGCGGTCACGTAAATCATCAGCCCCAACGAAAATGCCGAGGTCAGAAAGGGCACGATCCCGTCCACCGTCAGGTTTTGCAGCGCGACCGCGTCGTACTGAATGCGGTAGGTCGAGTCCGCCGTGCCGCGAGTGTCGTGGTAGGCCAGCGAGAGGCGCTGCACGTGGCGAAAGAGTTGCGCCCGGAAACTGCGCAAGAGCTTCTCGCCGGCGCAAGTGGCGAGCAGCGTCGAGGCAAAATCGCACAGTTGACTGAGCACCGCGACCGCCAGGACCAGGCCGACCACGAACAGCAGCAGGGCGGCGGGGGATTGCCGGATCGCCGCCGGCAGCAGCCAGACCAGCGTGCGTGACAGGGGGTGGCCATCAATCAGGTTGTCCACCGCGATCTTCAGCGGTAGCGGGGTGAGCAAGGCCAGCGGGCGCGAAACCAGGCTGAGCAGCAATACGCCCAACAAGTAGCGCCAATATGGCCAGACCTGCCGCGCCAGGCGCCGCGAAAGCCGCCAGTGCTCAGTTCCCGACATGGCCCTCTTCTTCCTTCTCGATGACTCGGACGGCCCTCAGGAACGCCGCGGTCGCCGCCGCGCACTCATACAGCGTCCGGGCGCCGATCAGCAGCGTCACCCCGCTGATGAGCGCGCACGGGCCCCAGGATTGGTCGCGACCGGCATCCAGCGCCAACCCGGCCAGGAGGAGTGTCACCAGCAGACCGACCACCGAGGAGTGCGGCCAGGAGCGGATGCGCAAGAGTTGGCGGCCATCGCCGTGATACTCGACGGCGACCGACATGCGGGCGCTGCCGAGCAATCCACCGCGCACCTCGAGGTCCCAGGGATCAAAATCCCCGCCGCGGACCGGCACGGCGGCATGCGGGCGCAGCGCCGCCTCGAGGGCCGCCAGCCGTGCGTGAATCGAGAGGCTGCGCCGGCTCCAGATGTTGGCCAACCAGGGACGCGGCACGGCCCAACCGGCGATGAGGCGCATGCGCCAGATCGTCAAACCGTGGCGCAACCGCCCGGCCAGGCGGGCCATGGGCTGGAGTAAGTGCAGGCAGGCAATCAGCAGCCGCATTCGGCCGGAGCGGCCGCGGTCGGCCGATGCGCCGGCCAACCGGGCGTGGGCAGCGCAACGACCGGCCTGCGCCAATGGCGCCGCGACCGCCAG
Organism: Verrucomicrobiota bacterium; assembly: GCA_018969165.1. Taxonomy (GTDB): domain Bacteria; phylum Verrucomicrobiota; class Verrucomicrobiia; order Limisphaerales; family JAGWYX01; genus JAGWYX01. The sequence goes on along the minus strand of JAGWYX010000365.1, from coordinate 2,422 downwards.
CAACAGCAGCGGCACGCAGGACAGCAATGGCCGCCAATGCAAGCCCAGAATCGACAAGCCGGCCAGCATACAAATCAACAGGTACCACTCCGGCATCGTCGGCAGCGCGCCGGCCAGACCCGGAGTCGGCTCGTACAGCAACTGGAACGGGGCGAGTCCCCAGATGCCATGGTAGATGCGTGCCGGACGCCAACTCAGCCAGGCGCCGCCATAGACGCGCCCGACCCATTTCAAGTGACCGGCGCAGTTGTATTTGGCCGGCCATTTCTTTTCGAGGAGCGCCTCCGCTCGCCCGTAGCCCCGCTGCTGTCGCAAGTAGGTGCGGACCGAGCTGCGGCGGTGATGCCAGACGATGGCCGCGGCGCTGAACCCGAGCTTCCAACCCTGCTGCTGCAGACGCCAACAAACGTCCACGTCATCCCCCGCCACACGAAATTGCGGATCAAACCCGCCGATGACCTCCAGGCAGGACTTCCGAAACGCCATGTTGCAGCCCGGGATGTGCTCGGCCTCACGATCGGACAGCAATACGTGGGTCGGTCCCCCGGGTGCGTGGGCGACGCATTGGGCGATCGCGCCGTCCGACGGGGGCGCCAGGTTGGGACCCCCCACCGCCGCATAGGCGGTGTAGGAACTATTCAGGAACGTCACAGCCAGATAGCGCAACCAGTCCACGTCCGGAAAGGCGTCATCGTCTATGTACGCCACGATATTCCCCGTGGCGGCTTGCCATCCAATATTGCGGGCATGGCTCAGGCCGCGATTGGGCGTCGAGATCACCCGGCAGCAGTATTCGCCGGCAATGGCGGCGGTGCGGTCGGTCGAGCCGTCATCAACGACGATTACTTCGTAGTCGGGATAATCCAGCTGCAATAACCCCTGGAGGCAATCGCGGAGCGTGCGGGCGCCATTGCAACTGCAAACGACGACGGAGACGCGCGGCCAAGGCAGGTCGGGAGCGAAGGGCGCCTCCTTGAAGGCTTCACGCACGGCTGTCAACGAGGGCTTGGGTTGCCGCTGCCGGTCCGTTAACCCAAATTCCCAATCTTCGACCTCGGCCCCGCCGCGGAACCACTCATCCGTCCAGGCGTAAACGAAGACGCCCGCGCACCCGGCGGCAAACGCCGTGCGCACCTGCCAATCCAAAGTTTGCGCCTGGGTCAGCTCCCCGTGCCGATAACTGTCCAGGCCCATCTCCGCCATGACGACCGGTTGTTCCGGCGCCAGGTTGTGCAGGCGGGCCAGGTAGGCATCGAAGGTCCGCGCAGATTCCAGATAGACATTGAAGGCGACGAAGTCGAGAAAGGGCAGGCGCAGGTATTCCGTCGAGGGATAGTTCACATAGGTGACCAGGCAGCCGGGGTCCTCCGCCTTGGCCGCCGCGCAGAGACGCCCGAGGAATCGCTCCAACCTGCGAGGTCCGTGCCACCGGACGATCGAGGCGGGAATCTCGTTGCCAATCGTGTAGGCGAGGATGGCAGGGTGCGCGGCGCAAGCCTGCACGCCGGTGCGCACCATCGTCTCTAGGTCCTGCGCGCACTTGCGGTAGTCCATAAATGCCACCGAGCGCTCGACGGGCAGGCCGGCCAGGACCCGCAGCCCGTGGTCTTGTGCGGCATCGAGCAGGCGGCGCGGAGGCAGTGTGTATGTGCGCACCGTGTTCACGCCGTTGGCGGCCATTTGGGCGAAGTCGTGCTCGACCACCGCCTGCGCCGGAAACTCGACGCCCTCGTCGTCGGGCCGGAAGGTCCCATAAGTAACACCGCGGACGTAATATTTCTTGCTGCCGACAGAGAGGAACTTGCCGCGAACTTCGGGCCGGGCATGGGCGGGCGCCGGGCGCCGGGCCAATCGATCGCGCCGCGGGGCAGCAAGGGTGTGGAAACCTGGGGGTGGCTCCCCATTTCTGGGAACCGAGCCCCGGCGGCTGCCGGTCGATGGACGTTCAACTTCCGCGGCTGCCGACTCGATCAGGTCGATTTGGTCGGGACCATTGTGGTTGTCAGCGGACTTCATAAGATCATGATCGTGATGCTGGCGAATCGAAACCGTTTGATTGCGAACGTCTGCTGGTTAGCCCGCTTTCCCGGCGGCTAATCCCCGTCCAACCTGGAGAGGGTATGACCCGTTCTCTGCCTGCCACCGCGGAGTTACGTGAAATTCACAGCACGCTACATGCGCGCTCGAGGTGGAGCATAGGTGGGTGTACACCGAAGTTCACGGGTAGGTGTCCACCGCCTCCGGCAGCACTTAAGATACGCTCTTAGCCAGCCAGTCGGGTCCTTGACGGGCAATTTCGCGAAAAGGGAGTGAGCCCACGACACGGCTGGACATGAAATGCTCGGGATAGTTGCGGGCTGCTGCGCCCTGTGACGAGTGGGTTATCACCCCGTGGCGTCCGGCGGTAGTCCTGCTAAATTAA
>JAGWYX010000364.1 GCA_018969165.1 Verrucomicrobiota bacterium | reverse complement strand
GAGCCCAACCAGAAGCCGGTCCGCCCCAACATCCCCCTGAACGTCGCGCTGGGCATCATCGTCGGGCTGGTCGTCGGCATCGGGCTCGCCTTCTTCATCGAATACCTCGACACGAGCGTCAAGACCATCGACGACGTCGAGCGGGCCTTGCAAGCCCCGGTGCTGGGCGTCATCCCGCAGAATGTCGGCCATCTGCTGGATGAAGGCCCGGAAAGTCCACACGCCGAAGCCTATCGCGTGCTGCGGACCAACTTGCTGTTCTCGCGCAAGGACGACCGGCTCAACTCCCTGACCGTCATCAGCGGCGGCGCCGGCGAAGGCAAGTCCACCACGGTCTTCAACCTCGCGACGGTCTTTGCCCAGAGCGGTCAACGGGTCTTGATCGTGGACTCAGACTTGCGACGGCCCAGCATTCACAAGTTCCTGAAGGTCTCCAACTCGCTCGGTTTGACCAATTACCTCCTCCGGCAGAAATCCCTCGAGGAGGTCGTCCAAACCACCACCCTTCCGACCCTGGATTTCCTGCCCAGCGGCAAGCTGCCCAGCAGTTCGATGGGCATCCTCAATTCCGTCCAGATGAAGGAGTTCATCCAGGAGGCCAAGCAACGCTATGACTTCGTCTTCTTCGACTCGCCCCCGATCATGGGCGTCAGCGACGCCTCCGTGCTGGCCAGCGAAGTGGACATGTCCCTCCTGGTCGTCCAGTACCGCAAGTACCCGCAACAGATGACCGTCCGCGCCAAGCAGATGGTCGAGAAGGTGGGCGGCAACCTCCTGGGCGTGGTCCTGAACAATATCAATATCTCCCAGGATTCCTATTACTACTACTACAGCGGCTACTATTACGATTACTACTCCAAACACGACCAGGAGGAATCGCCGGCCAAGGCGGCTGCGCCTGACAAGCAGGCCGAGCCGGCGAAAGTGGAGATCAAGCGAAAATATTAGTTGCCCTCCGGGTTTTCTCTCATTAAGGAATAAACGGTATGACTTGGTTCCGGAACACCGTGGCGCCCTTCGTTTGCCCCAGCGCGGCGATCCTCTTGTGGTTTTTCGGCTGCGGTTGCGTGGGCCTCGGCCCGGCTTCAACCGCCCGCGCGCAGACCGCCCCGACCGCCGCCCATCCCACCGCTGCCGCTGCCGCCCCCTCCCCAGCGGAGAACCCGGATCTCCTCCGGGTGGGCGACGCCGTCCTGATCACCTTCAGCGGCGTGGAAATGCCTCCGGACAAGTTCGACGGGCGCATCCGGGATGACGGCAATATCGTCCTCCCGCTGGTCAACCCGGTGCGGGCGGCCGGGAAAACCGCCTCCCAGTTGCAGGACGAAATCCACGACCTCTACGTCCCCAAGTACTTTAATCGCCTCACGGTCAGCGTGAACACCGAGGGCCGCTATTTCTTCGTGCAGGGGGAGGTCAAACGTCCGGATCGCTACGTCTATAGCGGGCAAATGACGGTCCTGAAGGCCATCTCGGCTGCCGGCGATTTCACCGATTTCGCCAAGCGCACGCGCGTGCGGGTCATCCGGGTCAACGGCAAAATCGACATCGTCAATTGCAATCGGGCCAAACGCAATCCCAAGCTCGATCTGGCCATCTTCCCCGGCGACATCATCGTGGCCCCGCGTCGAATCATCTGATGGTCCAATTCCGGGTGCTGACCGGCAAGCAAGCGGGCGCGGTGGCGCGGGCGAGCCGATTTCCCTGGCGAATCGGCCGCGCCTCCGACAACGACCTGCGTCTGGAAGAGCCGGGGGTATGGGAGCATCACCTCGACCTTTTGCTCGACGTGCCTGACGGATTCAAACTCGCCTTGCGCCCCAACGCCTTGACCACCGTCAATGGCCAGTCCGCAGTCCAGCAGCGCCTCCGTAATGGCGATGTGATCGAGCTGGGCTCGGTCAAACTCCAGTTCTGGCTCAGCGACCCCCGCCAGAGCCGCCTCCTGGGACGCGAGGTTTTTACCTGGATGCTGCTGGCCGCCTTGGCCGGCGTGCAGGTCGCCATGGTCTATTGGTTGCAGCGGTAGCGACCTCGAACCGCCCAACCCTGCCGGCGGCGGCTTGGCGCGCGGTGTTCACTTGGCTTCGCCCGCTTCTTTCCTCAGCGGAGTCGGACCGCCGCCGCCATTTCCGCGAACTGACGGCTCAGCACCTCGTAAGTAAAATGCTCCTGCACGAGTCGCCGCAGCCCCGCGCGCGCCTGGAGCCGGCCCGGTTCCTCATACAACCACCGCACCCGTTCCGCCAACCGGCGCGGATAGCCCGGGTCCACCTCGCCTTCGTAGTCCAGGAGCATTTCATCGGGCAGCAATAAAGCCGCTTCGCCAACGCGGCTGGCTAAAATAAACCGCTCGGCCGCGGCGTATTCGGGCAGTTTGCCGGTGGTGCGCACCTGGCCCGGTAAGTTGTTGGTCTGCGTCGAGAGCGCCACATCCATTAACCGCAGATAAACTGGTACGGCGTCGTACGGGATGCGACCGCAAAACACCAGCCGCTCCAGCACTTCATGGCGGCGGGCGTGCGCCTCCAGCCACGACCGCCCAGGACCATCGCCAATGACCAGGCCCCGGACGGGCAGCTCACGCAGACGGGGCAAGGCCTGGACCAAGTCCCACCCGTAGCAAATCTTCAGCCGCGGGCTATAGACCAGCGAACCCATGACCCCCACCACGAATTGTCCCGTCAGCCCCAGCTTCGCCTTCAACGCTTGCACGACCGCGTCCGGCGGCGCGGCCGCGGGCGTGCACCCGTCCCGAATCATCCGCACGCGCCGGTAGCCGCGCGCGCGCAGCCATTCCCGGTGCCGCGTTCCCCGCACCACCACGGTGTCCGCCAACCGCTGGCTCAGCGCTTCCGCCAGCCGCAGCACCGGCAGCCGCCAGCGCGGTACCGTGCCCGCCCGGGCCGCCATCTCATACACGGCGTCGCCGGTGTCCAGCACGAACGGCAACCGATGCGCCAGGCGCCACCAACAAGCCAATCCACTCCCCGGTGAAGCGGCGTTAACCACATAAAGCAGGTCCGGCGCCAGCTCCCGAATCGCACGATGCCACGCCCGCGCCGTCTCCACCCGCGACCGCTCGCGCCATAAAAAATGGACCCGGTCGGACGGCCACTGCCGACTCAAGCCGCGCGCGCGCACGGCCTCCACGCTGTCCGCGGAGCCGTGAATCAGGAAAGCGATCCGCCCGTTCATGTTCAAGCGCTTCCTGCCGCCGACATCTGCGCGTACACCGCCTCGGTGGCGGCGGCACACGCATCCCAGGTATGGGCCAGGACGGTCGCCCGCGCCGCCTGCCCCAATTGCCGCCCACGCCGCGGATCGGTCTCCAACCACTCGAGCTGCCGTTGCAGTGACGCCGGATCCCGCGGATCGCAGAGCAAACCGTTGACCTCCGGCTCGATCCATTCGGCGGCGCCCACGTTCTTCCCGACCAGGACTGGCAGCCCCGACGCCATCGCCTCGGCGACCACCAGGCCGAAGGCGTCGTAAGCCGACGGGTAAACCAAAACTTCAGCCGCCTGGTAAACCCGGGCCAGGTCGTTCGTGGGACCTTGAAACCGGACTCGTCCCTCCACGCCCAGCCCTTGCGCCAGACGCCGGAACCACGCCAGGTCCGACCGCGAAATCACCAGCAGACTGGCCCGTCGAAACCTGGGCAATTGCGCGATCACCTCCCGGAGACCCTTGGCCGCCTCTCCAACGAACAGCCAGGCCCAGGCCCCGTCGGCCCACCCGTAGTCGCGACGCGCGCGTTGCCGGCTCTGCGCGTCCGCGGCGGGCCGAAACCCATCGCTGTCGATCCCATGATAAATCACCGACGAAGGCCGCCGCCAGCCGTACGCGGCGGCGAGTTCCCCCGCCACTTTCCGCGAGACCGCGATCAGGTGCCGGGCCCGGGGTTGCCGGAAGAAGCGACGCTCCAAGGGGACAATCACCGACAGGAAGAGCCGATCGCGAACCCGGTGGGATCGGGCCTGCCGCGCGCGCGCGGCGTTGCAGATATGCGCGGTGATCACGTCCGCGCCCCAGCAGGTCAGGCCTTGAGCGTGGATGAGGTCATAATGGCGCCTGCGCAGCAGACGCTCCGCCTGCGCCAGGAACGTCAGCACGGTCGTCAGCGCGGTCGCCCGCCACGCCCGGACCGGTTGGAAGGCCCAGTTGGGCGCCAGTGGAACCGCGAACCGGTTGGCGTAAACATGCACCTGGTGATGCGCGGCCAGTCGGCGGGCCAGCTCGACGGTGTAGCGGCCTTGGCCAAAACCGGGGTCAAAGTCGTGCACCACCAGCGCGATCTTCATGGCGCCTGCGTTCGGCGGATGCGGGCCGCGGGTTTGCGGGTCGGTCGGTGATACAAGAATCGCTTTTCTGGCACCACGGCCGCCGCCGGCGTCGTCGGCCTGAGAAAGGCCCCGTGCTCATGTTCCTCCGCCAGCTTCATAAACGTGCCCAGAAAGAACCAGACCATCGCGCCCATTGGAATGCCCAGGAAGGGCGACCCGCTCGGAAACTCGATAAAGGCCATGACCACGCAGGCCGCGCTGGCCAGGGCCACCTCCGATACGGGGGTATCGCGCAGCCGCTGGAGTCGCTGGAACAGTGTCCGGAGCGTCACCCACATGATGCGTCCGAAAATAATCAGACCCGGAATGCCCATCTCGATCATCAGCCGGCCCAGGTCGCCGTCAGAGGTCACATCCAGGTGATAGCCCATGAAACTGGGCACGCTATAACCGGACTTGCCCAACCCGCCGCCCAGCAGGTTGTCCTTCATGTAATCCCAACCGACCAGGGTCGGAATCGCCTGGCGATAATACACCTGCTTGAAGTCCAGCAACACGCTGTAGCGCTGCAGCAACGCGCCGCCGGACACTTCATCGCCCAGCTTCAACACCAGGATAATGCACGCCGGGATCAGCACAAAATTCTGGAAATTCCGCCGATGCCACGCGATCACCACGAAACCGCACACCAGGCTCACCAGCGCGCTCCGCGCCCCGCTGCGCACCATCGCGTAGGCGATCGGCACCACCGCCGCCGCGATCAACCACCGCTCCCGCCGGGTCGCTTTCGGATCCGATAACAGCACGATGGCGAAGATCGACACGAACGCCATCGTCCCCCCA
>JAGWYX010000363.1 GCA_018969165.1 Verrucomicrobiota bacterium | reverse complement strand
AAAATCCCATCCCGATTACCAAGGACACATTTGGTGAAGGGGCCGCGCTTGATCTTGCGCAGAAGTATCGGCCCATCCGGTTGGCGGAGGCGGGCGCATTCCATGTCATCTACACCGAATTGGACGGCGACCGGCTGGACTACTGGCGGCAGCGTGTGCTCGCCACCAAGTTGCTGGAAACGTTCCAGGATTCGCTGTTCGTGTTCGCCCGCGCTGGCTCGTTGAGCGATGCACGTGGGGCGGAGGCGCATCTGGTCAACGTCAAGACCGCCGACCGCTCGGTGGCCAACCGCAAGGTTTTTCGCCGATTCAAGCTCGGCCCGGACGAACGCTACCGCACCGCCGCCGAGCGCCTGGCCCTGCTCGATGTCAGCGATGCCACTGACCTCAGCACGCTCGCCATCCGCGCCCGGCACGAAGCAGCCTTTGACGTTGAGCCGGTGACGCGGCGGTTCTTCAGAGATTTCTGCTCCGTGTTCGATCTGGTCTGCAAAGACATCGCCCGAAACCAGCCCCTCTGGAGCTCCGAGCACGTCGAGCGCGAAGCTCAAACCCTGCTTGACCGCCTGCTTTTCCTCTACTTCATCCAGCGCAAGGGCTGGCTCAACCGCGACCGCAACTTCCTCTACCGCCACTTCCGGCAGCACCTTGGCGAGTCTAAGGACGGCGCGACGTATCTGGAGAAATTCCTCCAGCCGTTGTTCATCAAGCTCTCGACTGAGGGTTCGATGGCCGACATCGCCGGGTACGATCTGCCCTTCCTGAACGGCGGGCTGTTTGCCGACGAATACGGCGCGGAGCAACGCGATGAATCCGCCCGCCTCCGCCATTCGCTCAAGGTCAGCAACGGCGTGTTCGAGCACGTCTTCGACGAACTTCTCGAAGCCTACAACTTCACGGTTCGCGAGGACACGCCACTCAATCAGGACGTGGCCATTGACCCGGAGATGCTCGGCAAAATCTTCGAGTCGCTGGTGCTCCAGATCGAGCAGACCGACACCAGCGGCAAGACCTCGCGCCACGACACCGGCAGCCACTACACGCCGCGCCCGATTGTTCACTACCTCTGCCGTGACGGCCTGCGCATCTGGCTGGAGCAAGCGCCGCCCGATGCCGCCCGCGCCAAGGACTGGCCCGACCGCCTGCAAAAGCTGCTGGCCATTGACGCCTCGGACGGTGTTGACCCGGAGGAAATGGCTGTCCTCGAAAGCTGCCTCACGCCGGAGGAAGCCCGCGTGCTGCTGGAACGGCTCGACAATTTGCGAGCCTGCGACCCGGCGGTGGGCTCTGGCGCGTTCCCGGTGGGCCTGCTCTACGAACTCGTCAATCTGGCCCGGCTGTGTGAAACGCGCCTGCGCGGCAAAGACCCCGTGGCCGATGACCCGGAATGGTTGTTCAGCACCAAGTCCCGGTTCATCCAGCGTGTCATCTACGGCGTGGACATTCAGGAACGCGCCGTCGAAATCTGTAAACTCCGTCTCTGGCTCAGCCTCATCGTGGATCACCCGCTGGACGTGGACGTGGACAAGTGCTCCGCCAAAGAGTTCCGGCACGCGCTCAAGCGGCTGCCCGCGCTGCCGAACCTCGATTTCAAAATCCGCGTTGCCAACTCGCTCATTGATCGCGTCCACGGCGAGCCGGTGAACCTCGCCGCCCTCGCGCCGGAGGACAGAACCCTGCCACCCATCCTCAACAAGCTGACCGGGGCGAAGCGCCAGTTCTACGAAGCCCACAGCATTACCGACAAGCGCCGCCTGCGCTTCGACATCCTCGATGCCACGGCGGAACTGGCGATGGTGGAACTGGCCCGCTCGAAACTCGACTTCGGCCTGCTGGTGGACGAGTCGGATCAGGCGGCCATGACCCGGCTGGCCGAGCTTGATCGTGCACAGAAGGAGATGGGCGCGGTGCGCGAGCAGATCGCCGCCGCCCGGCGGCCCAAGACCAAGGCCAGCGAGCAGGACCAAACCTTGGAGCGCCTGACCGAACGGTTCAACGATCCCAAGAAACCCACGTTCGTCTGGCAGCTTGATTTCGCCGAGGTCTTTCACCGGTTCATCGGTGCGCGGAATGGCGACCTCGCGCCGGACGAGGCCAAGGCCGCGCAACCAACCGCCAAGGCCGGAGCTGGCCAGCACGGCGGCTTCGATCTCGTCGTGGGCAACCCGCCGTACATCCGCATCCAGGTGCTAAAGGATGCCGCCCCGGGCGACGCAGCATATTTCAAGGATCACTACGATTCCGCTGGCAAAGGCAACTACGACATCTACGTGGTATTCGTCGAGCGCAGCCTGCAACTGATGAACCCCAAGGGCGTGCTCGCATTCATCCTGCCGCACAAGTTTTTCAACGCTCATTACGGCGAACCGTTGCGGGCGCAGCTTGCCAAAGGGCGTCACCTGTCTCATGTCGTCCACTTCGGCGACCAACAGATTTTCCCCGGCGCAACCAACTACGTGTGCCTGCTGTTCCTCGCCAAAGAGGGTGCGGATGCGTGCCGCTGGGTGCGCGCCGACAATCTCCCCGACTGGCTCAACACCTTTCGCGCACCGGAAGCAACGCTACCTGCCACTCGGTTTACGCCAGCAGAGTGGAACTTCGCCGTGGGCATAGGTGCGGGGCTGTTTGAGAAGCTCCAAAAGTTGCCCATAAAACTGGGTGACGTGGCTCATCTTTTCGTCGGCGTCCAGACCGACGCGGATGACGTGTTCATCGTTGAAGTCGTGTCCGAGAAGAAGGGAAAGCTGGTCGCATACTCGAAGTCAACGGATCGCGAACACGAGTTTGAGGCATCACATCTGAAGCCCTTCCTAAAGGGTTCATTGAACGTCAGGCGCTATGCCCTCAGCGATTTGACCAAGCGATTGATCTTCCCGTACGAAACTCACGGTGGAGCTTCACGGCTGATACCTGCCAAGGATTACGAGCGACGATTTCCGCTCACTTGGTCGTACCTGAAGGCTTGTCGAGAGCGATTGAGCGAGCGGGCGGGCGGAGAGTTTTCAGATTACTGGCACGGTTACGTTTACAAGAAGAACCACACCCGGTTCGAGCAACCTAAACTTGTCGTACCAGCCATCGGCATGAAAACGTGCTTTGCTGCTGACTTTGAGGGTTCGTACTATTTCGTCGGAAGTGGTGGCGGCGGCGGTGGAGGCTACGGCATCGTTCCCGACTCCGCGAAAGGTTTCGAGTTGAGCTATTTGCTCGGCCTCCTGAACTCGTCTGTATCGACCTACCTGCTGAGGCGGATCAGCACCCCGTTCAGAGGCGGCTACTTCGCATTGACTCGTCAATTCATCGAGCAGCTACCGGTTCACCGTCTTGATCTTGAAAAGGCATCCGAGCGGGCAGAGCACGACGCGCTGGTGCGATTGGTGGAGCGCATCCTGACCGCCAAGCGGGCCGCGCCGGACGCCGACACGACCGCGCTGGAGCGCGAGATTGACGAGCGCGTCTATCGCCTCTACGGCCTCACCGCCGACGAGATCAAGCTGGTGGAGGAAACGCGGGGTGCGTGAATCGCGCCCGATGGACGAAATGCCCCAAACACTGTCCAATAAACCAAGCAGCAGCAGATGAACGAAAACTTTCCGCATCTCGCCAACGCACCCATCGTGGAGGCCATCCTTGATTTCCGCGTGCGGCTGCCCGCCGGCTTCGAGGTTGCCCGCTTTAAGCAATTGCATCCGCAGTTCCAAGCCGACTATCCCACGGTCGAGGATCGAAAGTTGGTGGAGCATAAGATTGAACAATCGCCCGGAAAAATGCCGAGCCACAGCACCAAGGATCATGGAGTCATCGGGTATTTTTTCCGTTCTGTTGACAAAGCGAACATCGTCCAATTCCGCCGCGATGGGTTCACCTTCAACCGGCTCAAACCTTACACGTCGTGGGAGCAGGTTTTCCCAGAAGCAACCCGCTTTTGGAGAATCTACGTGGAAGCCTGCCGACCGGTGGAGGTTTCTCGAATCGCGGTTCGCTGCATCAACCGGCTCATGCTGCCGGGGCTGCAAGTGGAATTCGGCGATTATCTGACCGCGCCGCCAGCCCTGCCCAAGCAGATGCCGCCGTTTGTCAGCGGGTTCGTCAGCCGGGTGGTCATTAACGACCCGGATTCGAACACCGCTGCCGCCGTTGTCCAAGCGCTTGAACCGCCCGTGGAAAGCCGCTATCTTCCAGTGATCTTGGACATTGATGTTTTTCAGGAAAATGTGTCAAGTCTGGGCGCGGATGAACTGCTTGCCAGATTTGAGAAATTGCGTGAAATGAAGAATCGCGCTTTCTTTGGCAGCATCACCGATAAAACACTTGAAATGCTCAAATGAGTGCCCGCTCTGTTTCCGAGTTTACTTCGCCGTTCGGCGCTTCGCCCACCTTCGGCGTCGGCGAGGAAGCCAGCCGGGTTGAAACATACTTCACGCAGCTTCAGGAACACGCGCTGGGCAGCGTGGCTCTGGGCAAAGAGAAAGAAGATGCTTTGACCGACCTTTACGTGGCGTTCTCTGAATCGTGCGCTCCCGGCTGGGATGGGTATGATGCTGCCAGCGCATCCTACGACAGTTATCTGCGGGCCAAACGGTTTATCCAGGCGCTGCCCGCGAATTTTCCCGCCCCGGAAGTGGCGGTTGATCCCGACGGTGAGGTTTCGCTGGAATGGTATTGCCCGACGGGACGCGTCTTCTCGGTCAGCATCGGCGCGAACGACGAGTTGACCTACGCGGGCAAGTTCAGCCCCACCAGAAAGACCCACGGCACGGAGATATTCACGAGCCAGATTCCCCAAGTGATTCTGGACAACATCCGCCGGGTCATGGCATGAGCGCCGAGGGCATCAACGGTTCGGGCATCGCTCCCGAAGACCCGTTGGCTCGTTTCATTTATTCCTCATCGCACTTCAGCCGCAACAATCAGCGCGTGAAGCACAATGCCTTCATGCCGGGCGCGGACGGCAAAACCTCCGTCTTCCAGACGAAGGGTCTTGATGAAGCAGCGACGTGGGGGATCGGCGAGGAGATCGGCGCAAAGCGGTCGCAAACGCTCCACGCACGAGGCGACATCGTGGCGGCGGATGTGTCCAAGGCCAGGGTCACGGTCGCACCTTCCGAACCGCCGCCTCGACATGCCAACATCGA
>JAGWYX010000362.1 GCA_018969165.1 Verrucomicrobiota bacterium | reverse complement strand
AGCGCGAGTCTGTGACTCGCAGCAGCTTGATTTTGAAGCTGCTGCGCAGCGGCCCATAGAGCCGCTCCGAAATTAGGACACTGCCGAACCGCCTTGTCGCTTGCCCGGCACCGACTCGCCCCTATAATGCCGCGGTGCTCGATATCAAACTCATTCGGGAACAACCCGACTTCGTCCGTCAACGCCTGGCGACGCGCGGGGCCGGCGACGAATCCAAAATCGACGAGGTGCTGGCGTTGGACGACCGCCGCCGCAAGTTGCTGGCCGAAGTCGAGACGCTCAAGGCACAGCGCAATCGGGTCTCGAAGGAAATCGGCGCGTTGATGGGGCAGCAGAAGACCACCGAGGCCGACGCGAAGAAGCAGGAAACCCGTGAGATTGGCGAGCGCATCGCCCTGCTGGATCGTACGGTGGCCGAGGCGGAAGCCGGACGCGATGCGGTGTTGCTCCGGTTGCCAAACCTGCCCCATGCGAGCGTACCGCCCGGCAAGACCGGCGCCGACAACCGGGAGGTGCGGGCCTGGGGCGACAAACCGAGCTTCAGTTTCAAGCCTGGCGCGCACGTCGAGATTTGCGAACGCCTGCGCCTGGTGGATTTCGCGCGCGGCACGAAACTGACCGGCAGCGGTTTTGTGCTGTTCACGAACTGGGGCGCGCGGCTCGAACGGGCGTTGATCCAGTTCATGCTGGACCTGCACATTCGCGAGCACGGCTACACCGAGGTCGCCCCGCCGTTCCTGGTCAGTGGGGACTGCATGCTGGGCGTCGGGCAGTTTCCGAAGTTCTTGGACCAGGCTTACGCGGCGCGGGAAGGCGCGGATGACGCCACGCTCGGAAGGTTGTTCCTGGTACCGACGGCCGAGGCGCCGGTCGCGAACATCCATCGAGGAGAAATCCTGAAGGTGGACCAGTTGCCGGTTTGTTATTGCGCCTACAGCCCGTGCTTCCGAGCCGAAGCCGGAGCGGCCGGCGTCGGCACACGCGGTTTGATCCGCGTCCACCAGTTTGACAAAGTCGAACTGATCCGGATCGTCAAGCCGGAAACCGGTTATGCCGAACTCGAGAAGCTGGCCGGCCACGCCGAGCGGGTGCTCCAACTGCTGGGCCTGCATTACCGGGTCGTCCTGCTGTGCACGGGCGACCTGGGCTTCGCCAGCGCCAAGACCTACGACCTGGAGGTGTGGGCGCCAGGGCAGGGGAGCTACCTCGAAGTCTCGAGCTGCTCGAACTGCGAGGATTTTCAGGCGCGCCGGATGGGATTGCGATTCAAGGCCGACGAACGCTTCAACGCGCATCCCCATGTCCTGAACGGCAGCGGCACGGCCTTGGCCCGGCTGTTCGTGGCCCTGGTGGAAACGTGGCAGCAAGCCGACGGCACCATCGCCGTGCCGCCGGTCTTGCAGCCGTATCTGAAAGCCGAACGCATCGCGGGATGAATCTGAGAATCCTGCTGGCCAGCAGCGAGCTGTTTCCCTACTCCAAGACCGGCGGGCTGGCGGACATGGTCGCCGCACTGGCCAAATCCCTGGCGCGCTCCGGTCAGCGCGTCGGCGTCGTCACCCCCTTGTACGCCGGTCTGCCCAGGAAGTTCCCGGAGATCCAGCGCGCCAATCTCCACCTGGCGCTTCCTTTGGGGCCGGAGACGGTCACCGCGGAGGTATGGAGCACCTCGCCGGCCGAGCGCCTGACAGTCTATTTCATCGACCAGCCGGCCTTTTACCAGCGCGCTTGCCTCTACGTCGAGAATGGCGTGGAATACGCCGACAACGCCGAGCGCTTCGTCTTTCTCTCCAAGTGCGTCGCGCGCCTGGCCCAGGAGCTTCCGTGGCAGCCGCAAATCCTGCATGTCCACGACTGGCATGTGGCATTAAGCGCGCTTTTCGTCCGAAGTGAACGCGACCGGGCAGGGCAGGGGAGCCATGCGCCAGCCACCTGCCTGACCATTCACAACGTCGCCTTCCAGGGCAGTTATCCGGCTCAGAAATATGCGCTCACGAACCTGCCCTGGGACTATTTTACGCCTGACGGAGCGGAGTTCTACGGCCGCTTGAACGCGCTCAAGGCGGGCATTTGCCATGCCGACTTCGTCACCACCGTCAGCCCTCGCTACGCCCGCGAGATCACCACCGAAACGTTCGGATGCGGCCTGGACGCCGTGCTGCGAGCCCGGCAGGCCAAGCTGGTCGGCATCCTCAACGGCGTGGATTACGATGAATGGGATCCGGAACGGGATGCGTGCTTGCCGCAGCGGTTCTCCAGCGCGGACCTGACGGGCAAGGCGGCCAACAAAGCCGCGCTGCAAAAGGAGTTGGGTTTACCAGTCGTGGCGTCCACGCCGCTGTTCGGCACCATCAGCCGGCTGACGGACCAGAAAGGCATGGACATCGAGCTGGCGGCGTTGGAAGAAATGTTACCAGCCGGGTTCCAGTTCGTCTTGCTCGGCAGCGGCGCCAGCGATTTCGAGCAGGCCTACCAGGTGCTTGCCCGACGGTATCCGCGCCAGGTCGCCGCCCGGACGGGCTACGATCACCCCCTGGCCCACCGGATTGAAGGCGGCTGCGACTTTTACCTGATGCCCTCGAAGTTCGAGCCGTGCGGATTGAATCAGATGTACAGCCTGCGCTACGGAACGATCCCGGTCGTCCGGGCCACCGGCGGATTGGACGACTCGGTGGTGGACATCGTCGAAGACCGGGGGCGCGCCAACGGGATCAAGTTTCAGGAATTCTCCGCCGGCGCTTTGGCGAAGGCCATCCGCAAGGCGCTGGTCCTTTATGCGGAGCCGGGCTTGTTGGATTGGTACCGGCGGAACGCGATGGCCGTGGACTGTTCCTGGGGACGCTCGACGGAGCGTTATGCGGCAGTGTATCGGCGGCTGGCGGGGCGTTGAGCGGAGGCCGGCTCCAGCCGGCGCCACGGCCTCAAGCCCGTAAGGCTCGCCAACTTGAAGGCCGCGGGCCTGGGGGCGAACGGGCGAGGGAAGAAAGCCGGCGACCACCCGCGGGCGGCGTGGCGTTGGATGTCGGAGCAAGGGCGCATTTTTTAGGGAGATCTGAAGTAAATATAACAAACATTGTGCGAATCAATATGCACCGCCATGAGCAGAAGCAAAAGCGCTCAATCTCCAGGGCTAATTTGTCAGCGTATGACCCAGGGTCGATCCCAGGTTGCAGGTCGGATCGGTGCTCAGGTCGTTGATCGTGTAAGCGCCGCCACCTGGACAGGTCGGAAAGCTGACGCCTTTGATGTACGGCTGGAGATCGCTCTCCTGCGGCTGCGCTCCGGTCGTGGCCTTGTTTTCCAAGCCCCACTGCTGCTTGGCTCCGTCGATTTCTTCGAGATTCTTGATGCAGGCGTTCTTCTGGGCGGTGACCCGCGCCCGGACAAAGTTGGGGATCGCCACCGCGGCCAGCAGGCCGATGATGGCGACGACGATCATGATTTCAACCAGTGTGAAGCCTGTCAACGGACGCGGGCTCTTGCCACATGGCGGCCCGCGATTGATGAGGCGCCCTCGAGGGCGTGGCGCAAGCAGATTCACGATCATATCGCGGCTGGTAGTTTGGCGTGTTTCCAGGTCAGGGACACCGTATGCCGGTGTCTCGCCTGGAACCACACGGACTGATTCTGAGCATCAGCGGTGCCAGAATCAATTCTGGGAGCGAAAACAACGGTCGATCGCCAGCGGCGCGGCCGGAGAGGCCGCAGGCCTACCGAACATCGCTTCATCGAGAGCCCGCCGCCGGCCGGCGTGGCGCCAGTGGGCTCTCAGCGGATGGCCCAGCCGAAGCGGCTGCTGCCGGGGGTGGCGCCCAGGATCGGCCAGTAAACGAAACCGCATTTACCGATGACCTTCTCGCGTGGAAAATCGCCCCAATACCGTGAATCGAAACTGTTCATGGTGTTGTCGCCCATGACCACGTAGCGATCCGGCCGGATCACGAGTTCGGTGTTTTCGTCCGGAAACAAGGGGGCGATACCGGCTCGGCCCAGCCGCGCGCCGACCCACCCGTTGACGTGGCCGAAGTAGTGATTAGTCATGTAGGTGGGACCGAAGGTGTAGAGGTTCTCGAAATGCGGGGTCGAGGCATCGAGCCGGCGTCCATTGACGATCACGTGCTGGTCATTGCCGATCCGCAAATGGTCTCCTCCCAAGCCGATGAGGCGCTTGATATAAAACGTGTCCTGCTGGCGTATGCCCTCGATGCCGTGGGTCTCGAAGATAATGATTTCACCCCGGCGCGGCCGGCGGAAGTTGTAGGTGAAGCGGTCCACGAACAAATGGTCACCGCTGACGACCTTGAGTTTAACAATATCTTCACCATTGGTGAAGTGCTGGCCTTCGAGGATGCCGGCGCGTTCGAAGAATTGTTCCGGCGGGAACCAGACAGTATAGAGATCGTCGCCGACCATGAAGCGTTGTTTGGTGACGAACGGTAGGATGGTTTTCGGAGACTCGTCGATGATCCGCAGGTCGCCGTCGGACCGGGCGACGTAGTGGTAATAGGAGGCACCCCGGAACCACGAGTCCACCCAGCGCTGGAAGCCGAGCGGGATTTTCGCGCCCGGTTCGTCCTTGAGGTTCTTGTGGGTGATGCCGTAGAGGGTTGGTTGCATCGAGCCGGTGGGGATTTTCATCGGCTGGAGAAAAAAGGTGCGGATGCTGATGGCGACGGCGACCGCCACGAGCAGGACCTCGACATTTTCGCGGATGCCGGGGTTGGGGTAAGGTTTGAGCCATTTGTTGGCCACGTTCTCCAACTGGCTCATGCCGGAATCCAGGGCCTTTCGGTCGGCCCCCGAGCGCACGATGGTCTGCAGCTCGCGGGCGGCCCGGCCGATGGCGCCACCGGCCTCCGGGGAGAGAATGTCCTTTTGGGCCTGCAGCAGGCGCAAGACGTGTTTGCGCAACTCGGTGGCCTGCCGGACGGCGCGTGAGAGAAACCAGCGGATGATCGTCATGTCAAAATGCAGGTTACAGGCTGTCCCCGGCTGCTCGCAAGCCCGCGATCCGTCATCTCACCCCCCAGCCGAAGCGCCCGCTCAAGGGCCAATAGACAAAGAAGAAACGCCCGACGACATTGGTTTCCGGGAAATCACCCCAGGCCCGCGAGTCGTGGCTGTTGAGCGTGTTATCCCCCAGGA
>JAGWYX010000361.1 GCA_018969165.1 Verrucomicrobiota bacterium | reverse complement strand
AGTGCAACCCGTCGGCCGAGGCGGAAATATTATCCCCGACGGCGACGAAGGTCCCGGCGGCGACGGCGACCTGCTCGATGCGACCGGCGGGCGGGACGATGGCCGTCGTCCAGTTGCTGCCGTCATTGGAGACCAGCACACCGCTGTCGGGATCCGCCGCCACGAAACGGCCATTGGCGAACACCAGGTTCTGGAGCGCATAAATCTGGAGGGCGCTGGCGTCGAAGGTTGCCGACCACGCGACGCCGTCGCTGGAGGCCCAGAGGGTCGAGCCATCGGTAGTGACGAAGGTGCCATTCCCAAAAGCGATGGCGTTGAGGTTGTTGGTCATGGCGGGGCTCGAGGCCAACCAGTGCCAGCCGTCGCGCGAAGTGAACAGGCCGTGGCTGCCGACGGCGTAAATCGTCCCATTGACGTAGGTCATCGCGTTGGGCGCCACCGCTCCCAGCAGGTCGTCCGGCCCCCAATGCTGGCCGTCCTGGGAAAGGGCGTTCCCCGTGTTGCCGGTGGCGAAAAACATTCCGCCGGCGTAAAAGACGCGCGCGAACTGCGCGTTGCCCAGACGGTTGCCGGCATAAACCGTCGTCCACGAACTCCCATCGAGCGAACTCAAGAGCTGCGCCTGGCTGTCGGCGGCGACGAAGCGTCCGGCGCCGAACGCCACATCGTTCAGCGAGCGGGTGGCGCCGGCGCTTTCCGCCACCCAGTTGGTGCCGTCCGGTGAATAGGCGATCGCCCCCGCACCGCCGACGGCGACAAAGGCGCCCGGCGCGGCGGTGATGGCCGTCAACGCAAAGCCGCTCACGGGTGGGAGGAGGGGCTGGTCGAGCCAGTTGCTGCCGTCGGTCGAGGTCGAGATGCTCGAGCCGCTCACGCGCCAGAACTGGCCCTGGCTGCCGAGCAGCGCGAACGACGCATAGACGTCAGTCGGTTGCGAATTCCAGTTCACCCCGTTCGTCGAAGCGAGCACATGTCCGGCATTGCCCAAACCGAGCACGAACTGCCCATTGGCGAACGCGGCGCTGGTCACAAAATTGGTGCTTCCCGGCAAGGCGTTGTTCCAGTGGCCCGCGTCCGTGGAGGCGAGGATCACGCCGCTGTCGCCGCCGGCCACGAACCTGCCGTTCCCGAAGGCGACCGCTCGCAACCAGGAACTGCTGGCCGCCGATTGCGGCTGCCAATGCAAACCATCGGAAGAAGTCACGATGCCGCTGCCGTTGACGCCGCCCTCCCCGACCGCCACGAAGGTGTTTTGACCATAAGCAATCGCCTGGAGCACCCCCGAGGCGCCCGGATCGGCGGTTCGCCAAGCCACGCCATTGGTCGAGACCAGGACCAACCCGGTGTCCATGCCACTGCCACTCTGGCCGCCGACCGCGACGAAGAGGCCGTTGGCATACGTGACGGCGTTGAGCGGGACGATCGTGCCCGATTCCTCGAGCGTCCATTGTCGGCCGTCCTCGGAGCGCAGCACGGTCCCGTGATCGCCGACGGCGACGAACACGCCGTTGCCGACGGCGACGCCGGCGAGGTTGTTGCCTTGCGGCAGCGGGTTCTGCCAATGCCAGGCGAGCGCGCCCGGATCCGGCGGCGGGATGGGTTGGACCACGATGTTCGCCAGCACGACCGGCGCGTTCGAGACAGCCACGGTCACGAGCGGCTGTTCGTAACCCAGGCCGTCAATGGTCTTGGCGTCAGGCCGCAGCAGCCAGTTGCCGCCAACCACGCCCAACACAAACAGGCCGTTGGCGTCGGTGTCGGTGGCCGTGTAGTCGTTGGTATCGGTGAGCGACACGGCCTCGATGCGCACGCCGCCCAGCGGCACTCCGGCGGCGCCGGCCAGGTGACCGTAAATCAGGTTCGTGGCTGCCGGCACGACCAGGTTCAGGCCGCTGACCGAGCCGGTGCTGGTATCGATCACCGGCAGGTTGGTGACGGTGACACAGCCCAGGCGCGCCAGCGCCAGCGGCGGCAGCATCAGCGACCATTGCCCGGCGCCGACCGGCATTTGAAAACGGCCCTGGGCGTCGGTGAAACCAAAAGCGAATTCGAGTCCGTTGGTGGCTTGGCCGATGGCGAAGAGCATCACACCCGGCAGCCCGCCGCCCGGATTGCCGGACAGCGCGCCGGAGATCGAAAGGTTGCCGGGCGTGACGGTGGCGGAATGCGCGGTCCACTGGTTGGCCTGGACCTGGATCAGGGCGGAGAACAACGCCACGAAATCATTTACCGGCAGGACCGAGTAATAGCCGACGCGCAACGCCAGGGCCAGGTAATATCCCGGCGGGCAATAGTCGGTGTAGCGGCCCTGGCTGTCCGTGAAGCTGCTGCCGACCAGGTGCGTTTGCGAGAGGTCGAGCGTGCCGGAGGCTCCAAACGCGCTGGCCAAATTCACCAACGCCACCACCGCTCCCGACACGGGATTGGCCGTCGTGCTGTCCAACAACGTGCCCGCCACGCCCTGGGGATAGGTCGCCGGGGCGATCCGCAGCGACGTCACCACCGGGGCAAAACCACCCGCCGGGTCGGAAACTCGAATCACGTAACTGCCGGGCATCCGGTCCATGCCAAAATCGCCGCGCAGCGGAAACGCGATCGTCACCTGACCGTTGGTCGCGCCATCCAGGTCGAACGGGATATTGACGTTCGTGACGCCCGCCAGCACCGGCGCGGCCCCGTCGGTCACCCGGAAACTCTGGAAGAGCGGATCGCCGGGATCGATGTTGCCGGTGTTGGAGATGTCCAGGAACGTCTCGACCACGACCGCCTGGCCCGGGGTCACACCCGAGACCTGCAATTGCAGCAAACCGGTGTAATCATTGGTGATGAGCGTCGAACTCAGCGCCAGGACGGGCCCCACCCCGGTTCCCGCGCCCGAAACGGCATGGCCGCTGACGCCGCTGGTCGCGTCGGAGCTGGCGGTGATCATGCCGCCGTAATTCGTAACGGCCGTCGGCGCGAACGTCACGGTGACGCTTTGCACGGCCCCTGCCGGAATCGACCCCGCGAGCCAATCCCCGCTGAACCCGGACGGGAAGCTCAGGTTGCTGATCGTCAGCGTGGCGTTGCCGCTGTTGCTGATGGTCAAACTGCGTTGGGCCGAACTGCCCACCGCCACATTGCCGAACGCGAGATCCCCTCCCAGGGAAATGATCCGCGTGGGCGGCGGCGCGCCACCCCGGACGGCGATCAACGAATTGACGCCTATGAACAACGAAGGCGAGTAGCTCGAAATCAGCAGGTCGCCCGTCAGCGGGTCCATCGCAATCCCCTTGGGCTCGACGCCGGTGACGAACGCCTGGCGCGTGGCGGGCACCGGGGCGCCGTTGGCATCGAGCTGATAGGCGGCGACCACCCCCGAGCCAATCATCCCGCTGCCGCTGTCGGTTTCGCACACCAGCAGGGTCGTGTAATCGGTGAACCCGGGCTGGCCCGGCGGCAGGTACAGGAATGCCTCCGGCTGGCGGCTGTAGGTCGAGAAAAAGGCGGCGTAATAGGGCAGTTGCGCCTCGCTGCGCACACCGCTGATGGCAAGCGTGCCATTGCCATCCGGCCCGGAGGTCGCCCCGTAGAATTCCGCGTCCGCCGAGCTCAGAATCTTCAATCCACCGGCGCCGGGAAAACCGGCCGGGACAAAATTGAGTCCGCCCGGCGAGTTCGTGACCCCGAGCGCGTGGAGTCCGACCACGAAGTCCAGGGCGGTGCTGCCGGGTTTGAGTTCGCCGACGGCGTTGGTGCTCTGGGCGACCAGCAGGACTCCGTTGGAGGCGTAAGCTAACCCACCGTCGTTGAACGGCGCGCTGGCCCGGACCGTCGCCGGTCCCTGGAACCCGACGATGTGACCGCTGGCGTCACGCTGGACCGGGACGGCGTAAAGCTGGCCGCCAGCGGTGGCCGAGGCCCCGCCGATCAGGAGTTGATCGGGATCCGTCGCGGAAAAGATCAGGCCGCCGTACGGCCCGGCGAGATTGGTCACCGCGCCCAGGACCACCACGTGGTAGCTGGAGCTGAAGGCCGGGGCCATGGATTGACTGAATGCGGGGGCGATCGCCACCCCCAACCAGACCGCCAGCGCCAGAACGCACGGCTGCCAGGAACGGTTCAACCTCCGCCGCGGGTGTTCTTTGCGAGGCCGACGCCGTGGAATCGACGGTACAGCGCGTACAGAATTCATGGGTTGCTCGATTCGTTTGCCATTTTCGTGTGGCGGAGAGGTTGGCGGGACCCCGGTCAGGATACTAACCGGATTTTGGCGAACTCTCACCCTGAATTGGTGTCGCCCGCACCCCGAATCACCCCGGGCCAATTGGCCGCTCGCCTGGGCCGCGCGGCTACGCCCTTCCACCCGAGGTTCCACGGTTCGCCCCCCGCGCACCCCGACCCGAACCGGACCCCGGGTCCCCTCGGTCAGCCACTGCCTGCCGGGGGCGAGGTCCCGCTTGCCGGTTCATTGGGCTTGAGCTGCAAGACGCGGTTGATCTCGCGCAGGAGTTCGTCGGGCGACGCGCACTTATGGATAAAACCGGCGGCTCCCCGGCTCAAGGCCTCGACCGCCAACTCGGCGTAAGGCCGCATCCCGGTGATCATGATCACCGGCACAGCCGGGAAATCCAGTTTGAACTCGGACAGTAACTCCAGGCCGTCCATCTCGCCCAGCGCGATGTCCATCACGATCAGGTCCAAGGTCTCCTGCCGCAGGACGCGTCGGGCCATCGCGGCATCCGAAGCGATGGTCACCCCGAACCCCTGCAGTGCCAGAAAATCCAACAGCACCGCCAACAGGGCCTTGTTGTCGTCAACGATCAGAACGTGCGGTTTCAAATTGCTCGGCCCGACATTAGCATCCGCGCGTCTCGCCGTCGCAAGCAAAAAACGGGCGCCGCCTTGATTTCCCAGGGCCATTGACCAAGTCCACCCGAAGCCAGGCTGGAGCGCGGCTGGGTCGCCAGACCAGCCGCAGCGCGCGCGGAAGCAAACCCGCTGCGGCTGACGCTTCGCGCACAGCCGCGCTCCGCGAGGGCTCTTTCCGTGGCCCGGCAGTGTCCGAATTTGCGGTTGGAGCGCGAGTCTGTGACTCGCAGCGGCTTGATTTTGAAGCTGCTGTGCTGCGGCTCACAGAGCCGCGCTCCGAAATTAGGACACTGCCC
>JAGWYX010000360.1 GCA_018969165.1 Verrucomicrobiota bacterium | reverse complement strand
TGGAATGCGTGCCGACATGCGCGAGATATAGACATATTATCTATGTTAAGTCAACAGAAAAAATGCGTCCGGCAGCACTTTTTTTCATCTTTTTAGAAATTTACGTGCGGTTCAGGGTTGCCCGAGGATGCTTAATCTGACAAATAAGTTGTCCCCCCGGCGGCCTCGGGTGTAGTCTGGGAGGGTGCTGCTCCGCACGCTGGCCACTTCCCCCCCCGGACCGACGCGTGCGCCAAGGCCTGGCAACCTATGACTACGAGAACCGAGACCTTTGAAGATTCGTTGGCGGATTTTACGACCGACGCGCGGGTGTTGACCTTGTCGGCGATGGCCCTGTTGATCGGGGCCATCAGCGCCGTCATCGCCTATGTCCTGCTGTGGTTGATCGCGCTGATCACCAACGTGTCGTTCTACCATCATTTCTCGACCGACCGGACGGTAACGCCGGTGGGCAATGGCCTGGGCTTTTGGGTGGTGCTGGTGCCCGTGGTGGGCTCGGTGATCATCGGGTTGATGGCGCGGTACGGATCGGACAAGATTCGCGGCCACGGCATCCCCGAGGCCCTGGAGGCCATCCTGATCGGGCGCAGCCGGATGGAGCCCAAGGTGGCGGTGCTCAAGCCGATCTCGTCGGCGCTTTCGATCGGGACCGGTGGGCCGTTTGGGGCGGAGGGGCCGATCATCATGACCGGGGGTGCGTTCGGTTCATTATTCGCCCAGTTCTTCCACCTGTCGGCGGCCGAGCGCAAGACCTTGCTGGTAGCCGGGGCGGCGGGCGGGATGTCGGCCGTGTTTGCGACGCCGGTGGCGGCGGTGCTCCTGGCGGTGGAGTTGCTGCTGTTCGAGTGGAAGCCGCGCAGTTTTATTCCGGTGGCGATCGCCTCGCTGGTCGCGGCCATGCTGCGTGTTCCACTGCTGGGGCCCGGTCCCATCTTCCCGGTCACCGCCCATGCCCCGCTGAGCATGGGGGTTCTGGGGATGGCGTTCCTGGTGGGCATCGCCGGGGGGTTCGGCTCGGGTCTGTTGACGACGCTGGTTTACGGCTGCGAGGACCTGTTTGGCAAACTGCCGATCCACTGGATGTGGTGGCCGGCGATCGGGGCGGTGTTCGTCGGGGTGGGGGGCTGGATCGATCCGCGGGTCCTGGGGGTGGGTTACGACACGATCCACGCGCTGCTGCGCGGAGAAATCGTGGGCGTGGCATTGATTGGGTTGTTGATCGGCAAGGGCCTGGTGTGGTCGATCGCCCTGGGGTCCGGCACTTCCGGCGGGGTGCTGGCGCCCCTGCTGATCATGGGCGGGGCTCTCGGGGCGTTCGCCGCGCACTGGATTCCAGTCGGGGATGTGGGACTTTGGGCGATGATCGGGATGGCGGCGATGATGGGAGGGACGATGCGCTCGCCGTTCACGGCGACGGTATTCGCGTTGGAGTTGACGCACGACCTCAATGCCTTGCCCGGCCTGTTGATTGGATCGGTGGCGGCGCTGGGAGTCACCGTGCTGTTGCTCCGGCGCTCGATTCTCACCGAGAAAGTCGCGCGGCGCGGCCACCACATCTCGCGCGAGTACAGCGTCGATCTGCTCGAATTGTTGCGCGTCGGAGAAGTCATGGACACGCATCCGCCCACGATCCCGGCGGACATGAAGGTGACGCAACTCTCGGACCTGATTGCCCGGGGGGACCCGGCCCTCTCGCGGCGGCAGGGGACATTGATCGTGGACGGACAGAAGCGGCTGACGGGGATTATCACCCGCGGGGATGTGGTGCGGGCGTTGCAGCGCGGACTGGCGACCCACACGACGGTCCTGGAGGCAGGCAAGTCGAACCTGACCGTGACCTATCCGGACGAACTCCTGCACGACGCGATTGCCAAGATGCTGAAGCATGACGTGGGCCGGCTGCCGGTGGTGGACCGGCACGAGCCTCGGCGGATCGTGGGTTACCTGGGGCGGGCGTGCGTCATGGCCGCCCGGCTGCGCTACCTCGAGGAGGAAGAGGTGCGCGAGAAGGCGCTGTAGATTCCTTGAACCCGAGCACCCATTGCGGCCAGATCAGGTTTTGGTCACCTTTCTCCTTGCTCTCCTTGCTATCGCCGGGACAAACATTTGGTTGCAAGGCGGAACTGGAAAATTGAGGGCGCATTTATGGCCTTAAAGCCGATTTTTGACCACGTTTTTTCGATCTACTGACCAGACCCTGGGATAGAATACAGTTTGCCAGCGGCCAATTTGCCCTGGGGCGTCGTTGCGCGGGCAGTCGAGTATCGCTTGGGATACACTCCCGGTCTGGCGCCTAGCCAGAAGCCAAAAGCGACGCCACAAACTGTATTCTATCCCAGGGTCTGGTCAGTAAGCCTGCATCGCCAGGCATACAACCGATCCCACCCGCGCGTTCAAGCAGATCCGCCGGTCAGCTGCAAGCTGAAGTGGTGGGGAGATACCTGACGGGGTTGCCTTACGCGCCAAAAACAGGCCCAAAAACAAGCGCTAAGGCCCTCCAGGAGCGCCATTTCATCCATATCTAACAGCCATGCAACAACTTAACCAGGCGACAGCGAAGCCTGAGCGAAGCCTGAAGCCTGAGCCTGGCGAAGCCTGATGGTCGGAGGCTGAGCCTCTTTAGTCGGAGCCCTCGTGACTGCCTTCCAGAGGCGCCACGTGCCCGTCCATAAAGACAACATTCTTGCCGGGCTTGGGCGGCCGGGGGTGAAAATCGTCATAATCGAGCAAGAGCGGAGTCGTTCCCGGAGGGTACGTCATAACGAAGTTCGTAATTCCGCCGGCAAGGTTCCCTTTCTGCAATAGAAGGAAGGCGCTATCGGTTCGGGTTTCATCCATGTGCTGCCCGTTCAGGTCGATATTCCATTCGTAACTCGAGCCTTCGGCGGCGAATCGACCCTTCTTATCGGCCGGGCACTTGAAGACCGTGGCGCTGGTTGTGCTCGACCCGGCGGTTCTGCCAACATAACGCGCCAGGACGTCGCAGATACGCGGCAATGGATTCTGCGGATCGATGGGTTGCGTCGGGAGGATCTCCGCGCTCGGCAAGCGCTCCTGGTTATCACCGGAATAGAGGCGGGTGGCAATCCCCAGTTGCCGGAGATTGTTCACGCAAGCGGCGTTATAGGCTTCCGCCTTTGATCGGCCCAAGGCGGGCAGGAGCAGGCCCGCCAGGATCGCCAGGATGGCGATCACCACCAGCAATTCAATGAGTGTAAAGGCGCGACGGGGATTGACCTCAAATCTGAAATCTGAAATCTGAAATCTGAAATTCCTCTGAGGTGTGTTCATAAGCAGGGTCATCATTCAATGATCGGTGATCGTCGGAGTAGGCTGTTACTGTCTCATCCTCCGATGGGTCCTTGTCTCGCGAGATTGACCCGTTGTTCGGGGGTCAACTCCCGAAACCGCCGAAGTGGGTCGGGAGGACGGAGCCTGTGACCGGGCTTGGGCGGGCCAAGGGGCCTTTTAACACCGACGGCCAGCCTCGCTTGGTGGAACGCATGCGCGCGCCAGGCCGACCGGGCGAGCCACAACCCACCGATGGCGAGCAGCACCGCGACGATCAAGGTCAGAGGTATTGCCTTCATTGGTTTTTACTCTTTGATTCCCGCTTCAAATTCACGCTGGCCACGGCACTGTGCGCGGATTTCCGGGAGTTGGCTTTCGAATTGGAACGAAGCCGGGGAATTCTGGTGCGAAGCGCCAGGAATCAGGAGTGAATCTGGTCCAGGGCATCACCCCGGAAAGCCGAGCCGTTGCCCGCGGAGCGCTACCGGGTTGACTGATCGGCCTTCCCGATCAAGCTTGCGTTCGCCCAATCGGCATGGTCGTTGTGATTGTCGCCGTCATCGTCCCAGTTGTTGGAGACCCGCAACATGAGCATCTGGGCGTTGCGCACATCCACGTTGATGGACCGGGCCGGGGTGTTGGAGCGCATGGGGCCGCTCTCGAATCGGAGCCAACCGTCCACGAACACGGTGAAAAAGGCGGAGGGCGGCGGCGAGTGGGCGGCCGCGACCTCTCGATCAATCCCCACGCGCGCTCGGAAGCGCTCGTACTGGCCCTTCAATTGATAAACCAGCACGGTGTTCGCCGCGCAACCGAGTCCTTTGGCATAGGTCCCTCCGTTCAATGACAGCGTATGGTTGTCAAAACTCCGGTCCCGGCGATCCGTCGGCTGCGGGCCGCCGGTGCCGCGCTGGGCGGCGAAAGGTTCGAGATCGCTGAGATAGGTCACACTCCGATCGTAAGCCCGGGCAGGCTGGACCTGTGGCATCAACGCCTCCGGTATCACCGCGACCGCTTGCATGGTATTGGCCGGCAGCCAGATGCGCAATCCATCAGCCAATTCGTGTTGGTCCTTTAGGCCGGCGTCGTTTCCATCGATCCGGACTCGGTAACGGCCCGGCAGCAAAAACCGAATCTTGAGAACCGTCGTCCGGTCCTGAGCCGTCCCGTTGGCCAGGGCGATGTCCCGTCGGTGCGTAATTCGGACATCACCGTTGGAAACCAGTTTCTCGAAGGCGACCACCCGCGGATCGCTGCTGAGGTTGAGTGCGTAACCCAGATTCGCCATGCCGCGGGCGAAGGTGTCATAGAGGGTGCGAAGGTTGGTATTCCGCAAGTCAGTCGCCCAGGCACTATTCCAAGCGTCCTTATCCAAAACCATCATTTGCAATTCCAGGTATTTGCCGTAAGCCGGACCGTGGACGTGATCCAGCAACGGGCCGATCAGATGGACGAAATTCAAGTCCTTTTCCTGGCACAGATTGGGGGAGCAATCGTAGTCCACGCAACCGCGAACTCCGACGCAAGTAGCCCCGGTCAGGGGATGGTCCCAGGGATCCTTCGCCGCGGTGGTGCACAAGGTCATGATCTGCACCCACGCCAGGTCGCGAGCCATGTCGAGAAAGCGGCGGTCATGCGACCGATCGTATTGCTTCAGAAAAGCCAGCGGTAAGTAAAACGAAAAAGTGGCATGCACGTTATTGTCCTGAAGGTCGTTGAGCTTCGATTCGTCAGCCATGGCGTCGGCAAACCAATCACAAATGCGGTTGGCCTTGGCCAGGTAAACCGGGTCCTTGGTTTCGGGATAGGCTATCTCGGCGGCGACATAGGCGCAGTAAGCCAAACCTGGAGTCTTGAACCAGTCGTCCC
>JAGWYX010000359.1 GCA_018969165.1 Verrucomicrobiota bacterium | reverse complement strand
CGTCCACGGCTCGGACGGCCGGCTCTTGAGGAGGTCGCGCATCCAATCGAATTGCGGATGCGCCGCCAGGAATTTGCCGGCGTCAAAGGCCCGACCGCAGGCCGAACCCCAGCGCGCCTCGAACGACATCGCCCCGGCCAGGGTGGCATCGACGACCTTGCCGTCGAACGTGCCGGCGGGATAAAACGGCGCGCCCGGCCAGGCGCCCCACGCGTCGGGCGCCAGCTCGAAATGGCCGCACAAGGAGCGGCCGCCAG
The DNA here is from genome assembly GCA_018969165.1 of Verrucomicrobiota bacterium. Lineage (GTDB taxonomy): Bacteria > Verrucomicrobiota > Verrucomicrobiia > Limisphaerales > JAGWYX01 > JAGWYX01. The sequence continues at coordinate 4,906 of JAGWYX010000359.1, read as the reverse complement.
GATGGTCCCGTCGCAGATACGGATCGTAATGGTCGGCCTCGAATTGCCGGGCCAAGGCCAGATCGATGCGCCCGGCGTACCGGGCCATCAACTGCTTCCACCGCACGCGCCGCGCCACCGAGGACAGCCGGATGTCCACCTCGTTCTCGTCCGTCTCGAACCGCAGCAGCTTGGTGTCCTCGGCCACGTTGGAGCCGACGAAGTAGCCGTCGGTCTTTTTTTCGAACCCGACGTATTTGAGTCCCAGCTCCAGGCGCGCGATTTCGCGGGTGTGGATGTCGCCGAGCAACCAGGCATTGGCGTAGCCGCCATTGTTCCCCTGGCGCATGATCCGGCACCATTCGTCGAGCGACCCCGCGTCCTGCGTGGCCCGCCGCATCCGGACGAACTCGGGCACGCCCTTCTCGTCAAAACCGCTGAACTCGCCGATGGTCGTTTCGGAGCCGACGAGCCCGGCGTCGGTGACGAAGAAGTCGGTGCCGCTGTGAATCCAGCCGGGCCAGGTCTGCATCAGGATGCGGTGGCCACGGGCGGGCTGGATATCCAGGATCACGTTGGCGTCGGCCTCGGGGTAATCCACCATGCTGTTATGGCCGAGGACGATGTTGCCGTCGCGGGTCAGGTGGCCGGTGGCGATGAAGGAGCTGCACGATTGCTTGGGCGGCGGCGGCGCGGCCTCGGTGAGTTTCTTCTTCGCCTTGGGCCACCAGTACCAGTCCAACTCGAAAAAGGCGTTGTAAGCGACCAGCTCCTCGCGGGTCGCGGGCACCCCGGCCGCGGACATGCCGGCGGCGATGCCTTCGAGTTCCGCCAGGTCTTCGGCATCGACTTTGGGCAGGATGATGTCCGTGGATCTGGCGACCAGCCAGTGCCAGTCCATGCCGCTGCTGTATTCCCACAGCCGGCGCTGGGCGCGGAGGGATTCGGCGATCTCGGGGGCGAGGCGGTAACCGTATTGGAAGCCGCGCTGGGCGGGTGGTCCCTCGATGTGGAGGTAAATCCATCCATGGCGGGTATGGCGCTCGGCCGGCTGCAACCAGGTCCGCTGCTCCGCCGTTGGCGCGGCGGTGGCCAGGCAAGTCGTGATCGTCAAAACCGCCAGCGGGCCGGCGGACACCAGGGCTTTGGGGAAATGCTTAAGGTTCACGGTTCGAGTTGGAAGTTCATCGGGTGGTAATCGTGTGACCGGATAATAACCGTACGCCGGCGGCCGGCACAACGGTAGATGCGATGCATGGGAAGCCGCCTTGGGCGGTTGCACATGCATCGGGACCATGAACTGCCTGGCCCCTGTAGCAGCCGACGTCTGTCGGCTCCATTTCTCGGGCGGCCAGATGGAGCGGACTGACATCCGCTGCTGCTCGATGCATGGGAAGCCGCATTTCGCCAGTGACATTCGCGGCGGATATTTCTATTTTGCCTGAGGCGGTCGAGTGGCGAAGAAAGCTGCCGCGCCCGAGTCCTTGCCCCGTGCAAGATGCTGTCATCAATTCAAGTTTTGGCGTCTCATTCGCCACCGGAGTTTCCCCACTCAAAGACTCTCTGAGCGAGGCGCGCAGGAAACGGACGAAGGAAGCGAAAAACCGAGGATGCACGACAAAGGTGACTTGAGGTCCGAGGCGCGCCTCGCTAGAACATTTCCACCATGCCGGTCCCGATCCTGAGCGTCGAGCAGATGCGCCAGTGGGAGCGCGCCACCTGGGCCACGGGCCGGACCGAAGCGGCGGTGATTCGCCAGGTTGGCGAGCGGGTAGCCGCCCGGGCGCGGCAAATGACCCGCGCCGGCGACCGTGTCCTGCTCCTGGCCGGCAAAGGCCACAACGGCGACGACGCGCGGCAGGCGCAACCGCACCTGGCCGACCGCGTGGTCGAGTTGCTGAACGTCAGCGATCCGGCGGCGGAGTTGGACCGCTTGCAAATCCACCTGGACCGGAAGCCGGCGCTGGTCGTTGACGGTCTTTTCGGCATCGGGCTGAACCGGCCGCTGAACGAAGCCTGGACCCGGTTCATCGCCACCGTTGAGCAAGCGGGCTGCCCGGTGTTGTCCGTCGATGTGCCGTCGGGGCTGGATGCCGACACTGGCGAGACCCACGGAGCGGCGCTGCGCGCGGCGATCACGCTGACCTTGGCGGCGCCCAAGCCGGGTTTGCTGCGCGCGGCGGGGTGGCCGTTCGTGGGCCGACTCGAAGTGGCGTCGGACATCGGGTTGATTCCTTGTCCTGTCGCGGGGAGCCGGCAATGGACGTTGCCCGGGGATTTTGCGGGTTTCCCGCCGGCGCGTCGGGTCGAGGCGCACAAGGGCAGTTTTGGGCACCTGCTGATCGTGGCGGGGAGTCTGGGGTATCACGGCGCGGCGGTGCTGGCGGCGCGCGGCGCCGAGCGCGCCAAGCCGGGTTTGATCACCCTCGTGACTCCCGAGGAGGTGTACGGCCCGGTAGCCGCGCAGTTGCAATCGGTCATGGTGCATCCGTGGCGCACCGGCCTCGAGTTGCCGCCAACCGCCAGCGCGATTTTGATTGGCCCCGGCCTGGCGGCGCGCCAGCTCCCCGCGGATTTGCGGGAGACCGCCGTGGGCTGGTGGCGCGAATCCCGCTTGCCGGTCATCGTGGATGCGAGCGCGCTGGACTGGCTGCCGGCCGAGACGCCGCCCGACGCGCTGCGTGTCCTCACGCCACATCCGGGCGAGGCCGGGCGGATGCTCGAGCGTCCGGGGGCGGCGGTGCAGGCGGACCGGTTCGGGGCGTTGGCCGACCTGGCGCGGCGCTGGAGTGGTTGCCGGGTTGTGCTCAAAGGTCACCAGACGCTGGTGGGCGACCGGGACGGGGTATTCGTCAATTGCTCCGGCAACCCGTATCTGGCGCAGGGTGGCAGCGGCGATGTGCTGGCCGGGTATCTCGGTGGGCTGCTGGCCCAGCCGGCCTTGCAGGCAGACCCGATGACGACGCTGCGTTACGGCGTCTGGCAGCACGGGGCGGCCGCCGACGCGTTGCAGCAGACCCGAGGCGGCTGGACGATGGAAGACCTGGTAGGCGGTCTGGGGACGCAGCTACCGGGGAACGTGACTTCAGCCCGGTCGTAACTCCCCATGAACCGGGTAGCAGCGGACGTCAGTCCGCTCCATCTGATCGCCAAAGAATGGGAGCTGACTCACGTCGGCTGCTACCGGGCGGGGAAGGACGCCTCCTCTCCCCGGCACACGCTGCGGCTTGAGAAAAGCCGCGGTCCATCGAAAGGCGGACGGCGGCATGCCGTGTCCCCTGGCACGCGTTGGCCTGAATTTTGCTTCCTATGGCGTGTGACGTTTGCTATCCAAGGCCCATCATGCGTCGATTGCTGACCATTGCCATGTTGTTGGGACTGTTCGGCCCGTGGGCAAGCCCGGTCCGGGCGGACGATTACAAGCTGACCAACGACGAAGTGCTCAAAGGCCAACCAGTGTCGTTCACCGAGGACGGGTTGGTGTTGAAGCTGGACATCGGCGGGTTTTCGGACCGCATCCCGTGGGTGCGGCTCTCGCAGGAAACGCTCAAGAAACTGGCGCTGGACCCGAAGGCCCAGCCGTTCGTCGAGCCCTTCATCGAGGTGTCGATTGAGGAAAAGGCCAAGAAAGCGGCCAAGAAGAAGGAGATCGTCATCCGGCCGGTGCCGCGAGTGGAACAGCCCACCGGCAATCCGGGCTTGGTGGGCGGCGTCACCACACCGATTGGCATGGGCTTGGTCCTGGCGCTATTCGCGGCCAACCTCTATGCCGGGTTCCAAATCGCCGGCTACCGCCGCCAACCGCCGGCGCTGGTCTGCGGTTTGTCGGCGCTCTTGCCGGTAATCGGGCCGATCCTGTTTCTGTCGCTGCCTGGGCGGGAGGCAGTGAGCGAAGAGGCGGAGGCCGTGGCGGTCGGTGGACCGGAGCCGGCCCCCGGCGGTTCCAAGACCGCGGCCATGATGAAGAAGAGCACGCATGTCCCCGGAGTGCCGACCGGGGGCGGGCTGAGCCTGGCGGCCGAGAAATCGACCGCGCACGGTCTGGCGGTGCCGCGCACCTTTCGCCGGGGCGAGACCACATTTAACCGGCGCTTTTTTGAAACTCAGTTTCCCGGTTTCTTCCGCGTCGTGCCGGGGGAAGCGGAAAAGAACCTGGTCCTGGCCATCCGCAGCCCGCGGGGCGAGTTCATCGCCCGGCGCATCAGTCGAATCAGCGCCAATGAAATGCATGTGCAGTTGCTCGGCAGCACGACCGAGGTCATGGTCACGTTCAGCGAGGTCAGCGAGGTCACCCTCCGCGACAAAGACGCCAAAACCGCCTAAGCTCTTCTTTCACCCGATTCATTCCGCATGAAGTACCGCTCGATATTACTGTTTGGCGCGCCGGGAGTCGGCAAAGGCACGCAAGGAAAAATCCTTGGCACCATCCCCAATTTTTTCCACTGCGCGTGCGGCGACGTGTTTCGCAACCTGACCATCGATAGCGAGCTGGGGCGGACCTTTGTGGACTATTCCAGCCGCGGTGAGCTGGTGCCCGACGAGTACACCATCCGGCTCTGGCGCCAGTCCATCGCCGCCCGCGAGCAACTCGGCCAGTTCCACCCTGCCCACGACACCCTGGTGCTGGATGGTATCCCGCGCAACCGGCGTCAGGCCGAGATGCTCGACGACGCGCTGGAGGTGCGCGCGGTCTTCAACCTCAATTGTCCGGATCGCGCCAAGATCATCGAGCGCCTCCAGCGCCGTGCCTTGCGGGACAACCGCCTGGATGACGCCAATCTGGACGTAATCCAACGCCGGCTCGAGACCTACGAGCGGGAGACCAAACCCGTCATCGACTTTTACGGACCGTCGCGTATTCACGCCATCGACGCCACCCAGACACCGATCAGTGTGCTGCGTGACATCCTGCGCGTGCTGAACAAAG
>JAGWYX010000358.1 GCA_018969165.1 Verrucomicrobiota bacterium | reverse complement strand
CTGGTCCGGCGAATTGATCGACTTGCTCGCGGTGTTGCCGACCGGGCAGGTCCGCCCGTTGCTGCGCCGGCAATGGGACAATCGCGGCCTGCGGGATGCCTTGGCCCTGCAGCTTTCCCGGAACCCGGAAACGGCCGATCGCGACAAATTCCTCGATGGACTCGCCTCCGGCCAGCACCCGGTGGTCGGGGCCTGCTTGACGGCCCTGGAAACGTTGCCGTCCGATCCGGCGCCGGAAAGACTCGTGCCGGTCCTGCGTCTGTTGCGGCGCCTGCTGTCCGAGCCGCACGCCGGGAAGCTCCGCGCTCAGGCCCTGGCGCTCCTCGACCGACAATGCGGCCAGCGGTTTGCAGTCGAGGAGGCAAAGACCGAGCCAACGACGCTCAAGCAGGACTATCAACCGGTGTTCGACTGGTTTGCGGTCCGCCACCCGAAACTGGCGCCGCAACTCGCCGGCGAGAGCGGTGAAGACCCGGTGAAGTGGAAACAGACGCTGCAATCGGTCGAGTGGAGCGCCGGAGATGCCGCCCGCGGCGAAAAACTGTTTCGTGATCGCGGCTGTCAGACGTGCCACGCCGGGGCCACGCCGTTAGGACCGAGCCTGGCGGGGGTGACCCGGCGCTTTTCGGTTCAGGACCTCTTCGACGCGATCCTCGACCCGAGCCGCGACGTGGCGCCCCTCTACCGCACCACCCGGTTCGAGACGCGCGATGGGCAGAGCTATGTCGGTCTGATCGCCTTCGAGTCCGCCGACGGCGTGATCGTGCAGACCGGCGCCACGACCACGGTGCGCCTGGCCGCCGCCGAGATCGTGTCCCGGTCGGACAGCGAGCTGTCTTTGATGCCGACCGGCCTGCTCACCGGTTTGAAACCCGCGGACCTGGCTGATCTTTACAGCTACCTCAACGGCCTCACGCCTCGGTGACGCGGCAGCACGCACCCTGCCACCCTCCAGGACCGCCAATCAGACCCGGAGGCACCCCAAGACCGCGCTGAGCCGCGGGGGGACGTGAAGATTGGCATTGAACTGGGGTGCGGCATGCGCGACAAACTCCTCGGGTCGGCTTTCCACCTCGGGAACCCATGAAATCGCCGAATAAATTTGATCTACGCTCCTGGTTCGGACAACACTACCATAATCTGGTAGGGATCGCCGATACCCCCAGCGCCATCGCCACCGGCTTTGCCGTCGGCGTCTTCTTCGGGTTCACCCCCTTGCTGGGTTTGAAGACCCTGCTCTCGATCGTCGCGGCCTGGGTCTTGCGCAGCAGCAAGATCGCCGCTGTCATCGGCGTGACCTTGCACGACGTGATCCTGCCGTTCCTGCCGCTGTTGCTGCGGTTCGAATTTCAACTCGGCTACTGGTTGTTGAGCAATCCCCACCAACTCCCTCCGCGGTTCCACATCAGCGGTATCCAGCCGCGCGAGTTCCTCCAGTGGACCACCTTCCTGACCGTAGGCGGGCCGCTGCTGATCGGTTCAATGATCATCGGCATCCCCGGCGCGATCGCGGCCTACTGGATCGCCAAAGGACTGGTGATCGAATACCAGAAGCTGCGCGCGCACCGGGAACAACGACGCCACTCGACCGACGGCCCGGAGCAGACACCCGTTCCGTGAAGAGACAGGCCCGGTGAGAGTCCTTGAACCGTGACACTTGCGGTAGCAAGCCAAGTCTTGGCGCTTCTTTCGCGGGCGGTGTTCCCCTCAAGGAATCTAGGCTTGCATTCGGCCCGGTGTGCGCTAGTTTCCCCCCTCCCGCGTACCTGGGGATGCGCCGGCAAACGCAATAGCGATAGCAACTATGGCCACAGCAAACGATATCCGAAAAGGCATGGCGATTGATTACAACGGCGACATCGCCGTCGTCCTCGACAGCCAGCACCGCACCCCCGGCAATTTGCGCGCCTTCGTGCAGGCCACCCTGCGCAGCCTGCGGACCGGCAAATCCTTCGACGTCCGGTTCAGCTCCACCGAGAAGATCGAGGTCGTGCCCATGACCCTCCGAAAGATGGAGTTCAGCTACAAAGATGGCAGCGATTACGTGTTCTCCGACCCCGCAGACTTCGAGACGGTGACCATCACCCCCGAAATCCTGGGCAACGCCAAGGATTACCTCGTCGAAAACGGACCCGTCACCGTCACCTTCGTCGGCGAAAGGGTCGTGCAAGTCGAGTTGCCCGCCAGCGTGGTCCTCAAGGTGACCGACGCCCCCGAGGGTATCCGCGGGGACTCGGCTAACAACGTGATGAAGCCGGCGACCCTCGAAACGGGCATCTCGGTTCAGGTGCCGCTGTTCATCAAGACCGGCGAACAGATCAAAATCGACACCCGCACCGGCAAATACATGGAACGAGCTTAGCCCGCTGCCGGTTGCAGGTCGAAGCCCCGCCACTCCCGCGATTCTCCCACTCCTGTGTCGCAGGCCATTGCGAAAAGGGGTCAGTTCTTATTATTGCCTACTCTTCCGCAAATCGCATCCGGCAGAGGCAGTTCAGTCGCCGTGCGGGCAAACCGCACTGTGGCAGCGGCCATCAGTAGACATTACTAAGAACTGACCCCTTCGCAAGCGTACAACGTAGTGCGGCGGTTCACGGGGCTGGGTCCGGCTCGGGCAAGGGTTTGTAGCGGCGGGCCAGGGCCAACGTCGCCTTCAACGACTTGACCCCGCCGGTGCAGGTGGGATCGGACAGCGAGGCAGCGGCCACGCAATTCCCCGTCGCCAGGCAGCGCGGCGGTTCCCAGCCCTCGTGCAACCCCAACAGCACGCCCGCGCAGAAGGCATCACCAGCCCCGGCTTTGCCGGCGATGTAACCGCTCGGCAGGTCCAGGCTCGATTGCCAGAAGTCCTCCCCCTTCCGCGTGCGCGCAAAGCCGCCCTCCGGGAAATGAATGACGACCAGCTCGCGCACCCCGTGTTGGAGCAGCGCCCCGGCCGCATGCCGCAACGCCACCGTATCCAATTGACCGTCGGCCTGCCGGATTTTGAACCCGGTTGTCTTGCCGGCCTCGATCTCGTTCAGGATACAGTAATCGACGAATCTGAGGGCCGGGGTAACGATTTGGGCGAACCGATCGCTGTCCTCGCTGACCACATCCACGCTGGTTTTCACCCCCGCTTCCTGGGCGCGGGCGAACAGCCGCGCCGCCACCGTGCCGAACCGCTTGTCCGATTGGTCCAGGGCGTCCAGCAACAGCAAGTAGCCCAGATGAAAAATCCGCGCCTTCAGTCGCGTAAAATCCAAATCCCGTCCGTCCCATAACGCGTTGGCCCCCCGATTGTGGAAGAATGTGCGGTGCCCGTCGTTCAACTCGGTCATCACGTCGGTGTACGACGTCGGCGCCGCCGCCGTCGCGTGGAGGTGGCGCGTGTCGATTTTGTGACGCCGGCAATCCTCGAGGATCAACTCGCCGAGCGCGTCCTTGCCGACGAGGCCGGCGGCAAACAATGGGAAGCGGACCCCGAGTCTCGCCAGGTCGATCAACACGTTGTATGGCGCCCCACCGGTGCCTTGCTTCTGGTCGCGGATGTTGGCTAACTGCTCCCGCTGCGGATACACGTCGATCAGCTTGACCTGGTCGATGATCCAGTTGCCCCCCGCCAGGAGGCCGTTGCGGCTGGTCAGCGGTTTGTCTTGCATGCGCCTGGACGGTTTAACCATCGTGTGCTCACACCGACGTATTCCATAGAACGCCCGCAGTATAGTGGGCACGAGCCGTTTTGTCTCTAATGAAAGCGAGATTCCTTGTGCCCCAAAACTCATTGCGGTCAGATCCGGTTTTGGCCCCCCTCTCACTGCTGGGGGCTTCAAGGAATCCCGAGAATCGCCGCCGACCGATTCCGTACCGACGCGCTGCGAGTTGAGGGCAACTCGCGGTCCGAATGCGCGATACCCGTCGGATCGGAGGTCTGAGGCGCGCCTCGTTCGTGTTAAGAATCTCGAATACTGTGTCGCCCGTAGCACCAACGGAGTAGGTGAACGGCACACCATATGTTTGACTCGAGACGTCGAACATCTGGAATTGTCCACCCTGGCTGGCGAGGGCGATAGAACATGCGGTGCCGTTCCAGATCCCGAGTCTGAAGGCACGACCCGCCTGTGGCCCATTGACTGGACTCCGCGGACGACCATCCGGAGCTATCGGATGAGTCACTAAAGTCTACGGACGACTGGCCGAGGTCTGCGGAATAGTCACCGGGGTGTTTGGCCACCAGCCCTGGGGTTTCAGCTTCTCTTCCGAAGCTACCAGCTACTCCTGCGTCGGTCTCGGGCGATTATCCGACTGGCCTCCCTTTGGCCTTGAATCGAGCGGGAATCACCGGTTCAGTGGGGCGATGCTGCGGCTGCTGCTGATCCATCCGGAGGCCACCTATTTCGGCGGGGCGGAAACCATGCTGCGCTATTTTCTTTCGGGGCTCGAGGTCGCCGGGTGCGAAGTGGCCGTCGCGGCCGCCCCGGGTAGCCGCGTCGGGGCCGAGCTACCGGCCTGGGTCCGGCGCGTCTGGATCCCGAATAGCGGCCGGTTTTCGTTGGTGACGCTGCTGCGGGAGGCCTGGAAGCTTTCACGCTGGCGGCGGGAGTTTGACTACCAGGTGGTGCATGGTTGGGCGGCCCGCGACTGGGAGTTGACGGCGTTCCTCGGCCGGATGAGCCGCCGCGCAACAGTTGGCACGCTCCACGATCACCCGGCCTCCCATTACATTCGTGGGCGACGACGCTCATTGATGCGCCTGTGCGCTAACCAGGGACTGCAGCGGATTGTCTGCGTGTCCGAAGCGGTCCGAGCCGCGTGCGTGGAGGCGGGTTATCGAGCCGGGAAACTGACGGTCATCCATAACGGTCTGCCCCACGTGGTCCAGGAGCCAAGGCCTGCCCTTGGTTCGCCACTCCGGCTCGGATACTTAGGAGCCTTTACCCGGGCTAAGGGATTCGACGTCCTTTTCCGGATATTGGCGGAACTGGACCGACGAGTCCCCGGCGATTGGGAGGTCCGGGTGGCAGGAAAGGCTCCCGACCAGCCGGCCGAAACGCTCACGGCCGAGCTCGGCAAAGAATTCGGCGGGCAAAGCTGGTGGCAGCGCGTGCATTGGGAGGGTTGGACCGATCAACCGGCGCACTTTTTGCGGAACCTCGATCTCCTGGTCTTCCCTGCGACCCGGTTTGATTCGT
>JAGWYX010000357.1 GCA_018969165.1 Verrucomicrobiota bacterium | reverse complement strand
GGCGCGTTGGCCGAGGGGCTGGCGCAGGCGGGCGCCAAGGTCGCCGTGATCGGGCGCAATGCCGACCGCGGCATCGCCCGCGCCAAGGCCATCGAGACCGGTGGCGGCACCGCCGTTTTTTTTGCCGCCGACGCCCTGCGGCGCGAGAGCCTGCGCCAGGCGCATGCCCAAATTCAAGCGGCGCTCGGCCCGCCCTCGATCCTGCTGAACGCCGCGGGTGGCACCGATCCAAAGGCGAGCGTGACGGCGGAACGGTCGTTCGACCAGGTCCCGCTCGAGGCCTGGCAGAATAATTTCGACCTGAACCTGGTCGGGGGCGTGGTGTTGCCCTGCCAGGAATTCGGCCCCGGGATGCTGGCGCGCGGTCGCGGCAGCGTCATCAACATCGCCAGCGCCTCGGCCCACGTGCCGTTGTCGCGGGTAGTGGCCTATTCGGCCGCCAAGGCCGCCGTGCTGAGCCTGACCCGGTTTCTGGCCCGCGAATGGGCGCCCAAAGGGGTGCGGGTCAACTCGATTACGCCCGGCTTCTTCCCGGCGGAGCAGAACCGCAAGCTGCTGTTCCACGAGGACGGATCGCCCACCGCCCGGACGCAAGCCATTTGGGGCCACACCCCGATGGCGCGGTTCGGGCGCCCGGAAGAGCTGGTGGGGGCGGCGGTCTTCCTGGCCAGCAGCCGGGCCGGCAGTTTCGTCACCGGGGCGGACGTTTGCGTGGATGGTGGATTCCTGGCGCAAACGATTTAAGTTGGAATCGACATGGCCAACCCAGGCGTCATCTCCCGCACGGCGGACCCGGCCGGGACGCTTACCCAGGAGCAGGTGGAGGCGGTGGTGGCGCAGGCCTGCCCGACCGAGGATTACCGCGACCAGCGCGTGTTGCTGATCGTCCCGGACGGCACGCGGACGGCCCCGGTGGGTTTGCTGTTTCGCGCGTTGCACCGGCAGGTCGGCGCGGTGACGAAGGCCTTCGACGTGTTGATCGCCCTGGGCACCCACCAGCCGATGAATGACCCGGCGATCTGTCGCCGATTGGAGATTTCGGAAACCGAGCGCGCGGCCCAATACCGGCAGGTGCGCTTCTTCAACCACGCCTGGGACAACCCGGCGGCCCTCGAACGGATTGGCGTCATCCCGGCCGAGGAAATCCAGCGGCTGAGCGGGGGTTTGTTCGGCATGGATGTGCCGGTCGAAATCAACCGGCGCATCTTCGATTACGACCAGCTCCTCATCGTCGGCCCGGTGTTCCCGCACGAAGTGGTCGGCTTTTCCGGCGGCAACAAGTACCTGTTTCCGGGCATCGCCGGCCCGGACATCCTGCACTTCTTCCACTGGCTGTCGGCGGTCATCACCAACCCGAGAATCATCGGCCACAAATGGACGCCCGTCCGCAAGGTCATTGACCGCGCCGGCGGCCTGGTGACGGTGCCCAAGCTCTGCTTCTGCCTGGTGGTCCGTGGCGCCGGCCTGGCCGGTCTGTTCGCCGGCTCGCCCGAGGCGGCGTGGGACCACGCCAGCGACCTCGCGTGCCAGGTGCATGTCGTTTACCTGGACAAGCCGTTCCACACCATCCTGTCGTGCGCCCCACCGATGTACGACGATCTTTGGACCGGGGGCAAGGCGATGTACAAGCTCGAACCGGTGCTGGCTGACGGCGGCGAATTGATCATCCACGCCCCGCACATTCGCGAGGTATCGGTCACGCATGGGCGGGTCCTGGAGGTCATCGGCTACCATTGCCGCGACTATTTCCTCGAGCAATGGGAGCGGTTCAAACACCACCCGTGGGGCGTCCTGGCGCACTCGACGCATGTCAAGGGAATCGGGACTTATGAAAACGGTGTCGAGAAACCGCGGGCGACCGTGACGCTGGCGACCCACATGGATGCCGAACGCTGCCGCCGGATCAACCTGGGCTACCGCGATTTCAAAGGCATTCGGGTCGAGGACTTCGCGGGGCGCGAGGCCGACGGGGTGCTGGTGGTGCCCAAGGCCGGCGAGCAATTGTTTCGGTTGAAGGAATCGCCGGCCTGGGCGCGTGCGAACGCGGGTTGAGGCCGCCGCCGACGGCGACAGCCGCCGCGGGCCGCGGATGGATCATGGTCCCGAGGCATGCCTCATCGCGAGTGGAGGCTCTCCACGAACCGTGCCGCGGAGCGCGAGTTGTCTCAACTCGCAGGAGCGCCAGCCCGCCTAAAGGCGGGACTACGAACGGCTGGCTCGTGTGGTTCATGGTCCCGAGGCATACGCGGAGGCCAAAGGAGGCTTCCCGTGAACCGGACTGCGGGTTGTCCTCAACCCGCAGCGGTTCGGCACGCGCTGCGGCTTGGGACAAGCCGCGGTCCAACCACGTGCCGGTTCATGGCCCCGCTGCCTGTGCCATCGCGCAAGGCGGCTTTCCACGGTGCGCGACCCGATCAATCGCGATAGCGTTGCGCGATGGGGATGCGGCGGCCCATGCCAAAGGCCTTGCTGGTCACCTTGAGGCCTGGCGCCGCCTGGTGCCGCTTGTACTCGCTCAAGTCGATCAGGCGCACCACGCGCTTCACGGTCGCGGGGTCGAATCCGGCGGCCACAATTTCGTTCGCGGATTTTCCCTGCACCACGTAGGCCTCGAGGATGGCATCGAGCACGTCGTAAGGCGGCAGCGAATCCTGGTCGGTCTGGTTCGGACGCAACTCGGCTGAAGGCGGTTTGGTGATCGAGGCAGGAGGGATGATCGCCCGTTCGCGGTTGATCCACCGCGCCAAGCGATAGATCATCGTCTTGGGCACGTCGCTGATGACTGCCAGGCCGCCGCACATGTCGCCGTAGAGCGTGCAATAGCCCACCGCCAGCTCGCTCTTGTTACCCGTCGTCAGAAGGAGCGAGCCAAATTTGTTGGACAACGCCATGAGGATCACCCCGCGCAGGCGGGCCTGGATGTTTTCCTCGGTCGTATCCTCGGGGCGGCCCTCAAACACCGGCCCCAACTGCTCCTTAAGCGCCAGGAACGTCGGTTGGATAGGCACCACGTCGTAGCGGATTCCCAATTGCTCAGCCAGGACTCGCGCGTCGTCCAGGCTGCCTTGCGACGAGAACTGGGACGGCATCGAAACGCCGCGCACGTTTTCCTTTCCGAGCGCGGCGGCGGCCAGGCAAGCCGTCACGGCGGAATCAATCCCGCCACTCAGCCCCAGCACGGCCGATTTGAATCCGCACTTGTAAAGATAATCCCGCAGGCCCAGCACCAGGGCGTGGTAGAGTTTCTCCTCGTCGCTGGCATCCGGCGCTGCAATCGCACCGGCCGTATCCGTGTCCACGACCAGGAAGTCCTCGGCAAAGGCGGCGCCACGCGCGATGAGTTGGCCGCTGGCGTTGAACACCAGGCTGGCCCCATCGAAGATGAGTTGGTCGTTTCCGCCGACCAGGTTGCAGTACACCACGGGCCGGCGCGCTTTGGCCGCCAGGCTGCGCAGCATCTCGTGTCGCGTCCGGTTTTTGCCCAGGTGCCATGGCGAGGCCGAGACATTGAAAATGATCTCGGCGCCTTTGGTCGCCAGTTCCATCGCCGGGTTGCGCCGGTACCGCCGGTCGCGCCAGAAATCCTCGTCGTTCCAGACATCCTCGCAGATGGTCAGGCCGATCTTCCGTCCATTCAACTCGACCGGAATATTCTTTTCGGCCGGCTCGAAATAACGGTCTTCGTCGAACACGTCGTAGGTGGGCAGCAGCGTTTTGTCGCGTGCGGCGACCTGGGTTCCCTCTTGCAACAGGGCGACGGCGTTGGTCGCTTCGCGGCCGGGTTGTCGCTCATTCCTGCCGACGTAGCCGAGCAGCAGGGCCGTGTGGCCGGTGCGCTTGGCCAGGCGATCCAGGACCGCGAGGTTCTGATCGATGAAACCGTGTTTGAGCAGCAGGTCGCGCGGCGGATAGCCGGTAGTCGCCAGTTCGGGCGCGACCACGATGTCGGCGCCGGCGGCGACGCCGCGCTCGTAGGCCTCGAGGAGCCGGGCCTCGTTGCCGGCCAGGTCGCCGATCGTGGTGTTGATCTGGGCTAAGGCGATTTTCATGTCACGGGACCGTGTCACCGCGTCCGCCCCAGAAGGTCTCGGCGAAGGAGCCGCGTTCGGTGCGCACGACGGTGCCGATGCCGATGTGATGTCGCTGGAACCAACCCTGTCGCGTCTCCAGGACGTATTGGATGTCGTCGGTCGCGGCGGTAATCGAGGTTTCGTCCTTGGGTTTCATGTCGTGGATTTCACGGATGACGCCGTTGCTGTCCATGTAGGCGCAGGAGAGCGGGAGGAGGGTGTTGCGCATGTAGAACTGCGCCCGGTACGGCACGGGGAAGACGAACAGCATCGCTTCATTCTCGCCCATCTCGGTGCGGTACATCATGCCGGTCTGCACCTCGACCGCGCTCCGGGCGATCTCGGTGACCAGTTCCTGCGCGCCCAGCCAGAGCTTCAGCGTGCGCAAACGCGGTTGGGCATGGTCCAGGTAACCGGCCGCCTCGGAGACCGCCGGCGCGGCCGGGGTCACGGCCGACGGCTTGCAGCCGGCCAGGGCGAGTAAGACCATCGTCATGGAAATGGCACCATCGACTAATCGCACGGGGCAAGAGTGGGAAAAGCCTACCGGTTTTTCAACAAATTGTTGTCCAACCAACCCAGCATCTGTTGCCACATGCCCGGCGCATACTCGTGGCCAACACCGGGAAAAACGATGCTCCGGAAGCTCCGCTGCCGGTTGTAAAGCCGGTAGATCGGCCGTACCGCCCGGGCGATCCTGCCGACGCCGGTGATCGGCGACCCCGGATCCTGATCGCCGGTGAGGAACAGCATCGGTCGCGGCGCGATCAAGGCTACCACCGCCTCGCTGTCGAAATGTTCGAGCACGCCCGGGACGAAGTAGTAAATCCCGTGGCATTTGAGGCCCTGGGTGGCAATCAGGTCCTGATAACGCGTCAGGCACGCCACGGCCACGCCGACCTTCAATCGCTCATCCAGCGCCATCAGCCACCACGTCCGGGTCGCCCCCATGCTGATGCCCGTCACGCCCACGCGAGCCGGATCCACCTCCGGTCGCGCGACCAGGTAATCCAGCGCGATCCGGTCATCGCGCAAGATCATGCCCCACAGCGTCCGGCCGTGCCAGAGATTGAACTTGCTCGCCGTCATCTCGCCGGCGTTCCCCTGCTCT
>JAGWYX010000356.1 GCA_018969165.1 Verrucomicrobiota bacterium | reverse complement strand
ATTGCCTGACCCACGGATTTTGAAAAGGGATTAACCGCGGATAGCGCGGATGGCGCGGATAGAAAACGCTTCGATCCGTGAAATCCGCGTCATCCGCGGTTCACGGAGCGTCTTGGAGTGCGGCAGTCCTCTGCCGCTTTCTGATGCTCGCGCCATGATCGACCGACTCCTGAGACGCTGCACGAATCGCCCGTCACGATCATTTCCGGACGGCTGGTTTGTCGTTCGCGGTGCGCCGTCTCTTTTTGCGCACCGGTTCGATGGTCTGGGGGCGCGGCTTGGCCACGAGCACAATCGGGCAGCCCTCGTAGCCAAAGGCGCGGCGCAGCTCGCCGGCCAGGTACTTCCGATACGGCTCGGAAAACAGGTCGGCCCGGTTGACGAACAACAGGAACGTCGGCGGCGCTGACTGCACCTGCGTCGCGTAAAAGAATTTCAGGCGATGCCCGGCGGCGCTGACCGGTTGGCGGCGTTCGACCGCCTCGTGCAGGGTGCGGTTCAACAGCGCCGTCGGAATCCTCTGCTGCAACTGCGCGGCGACATACCGCACCGCCTCGAGCAATCGTTCGAGGTGAAAACCGGTCTGCGCCGACGCGAAAATCACCGGCGCGTAGTCGAGAAAGAACAACCGCTCCTGCACCCAGCGGCCGAACTCGGCCAGGGTCTGCGGCTCGGCGTCGCGCGGACCGTGCCCGGTCCGGGCTTTGGCGCCGCGCGCCTGCTTCCGCCGCGCCTGGGCAATCGCGGCTTCGAACAGGTCCCACTTGTTGACCACCAGGATGCACGCCTTGTGATTTTCGACGATCAGGTCGGCCACCTTTTTGTCTTGTTCGAGGATGCCGCTGGCGGCGTCCAGGACGAACACGACGATGTCGCAACGCGCGATCGAGCGCTCGGCGCGTTGCACGCTGAAGAACTCGATCGAGTCGGCGACGCTCCGGCGCTTGCGCACGCCGGCGGTGTCGATCAGCACATACCGTTGCACCACGCCGTCGGTCGTGATTTCGAACGGGACATCCACGGCGTCGCGTGTCGTGCCGGGAATCGGGCTGACGATGACACGCTCGGACTGCGTCAGGGCATTGAGGATCGAGGATTTGCCGACGTTGGGCCGGCCGACGATGGCCAGTTTTAATGGGGGCGAGGGGTCAGGGACAGGGGATGCGGGTTCGGGCGCGCGGTCTGCCGGCTCGGGACGCGCGGCGGGCAGTAAGTCCACGGCGGTCTTCAACACGGCGTCGATGCCGTGGCCGTGGATGGCGCTGACGGGCGCGATGTTCGTGAAACCCAATTCGGCGAACTCGCTCGCGGCCAGGGCGACTTTCGGGTTGTCGGCCTTGTTGACGGCCACCACCACCGGTTTGCCGCTGCGCCGCAACTGGGTGGCGACCTCGCGGTCCAGCGGCACCAATCCCTCCTGCGCGTTGACGACCAGGAGGATCACGTTGGCCGATTCGATCGCGATCTGGACCTGCTTGAACGCCGCCTGCACGATCGGGTCGCCGGTCTTTTCGCCGCGGAGCAGGCCGATCCCGCCGGTGTCCACCAGCGTGAACGGGCGTCCGCGCCACTCGGCTTCGGCGCTGATCCGGTCGCGAGTCACGCCCGGCTCGTCGTGGACGATGGCGATGCGCCGGCCAACGAGGCGGTTGAACAGGGCCGATTTGCCGACATTGGGGCGCCCGACGATGGCGATCAGGTCCGACATGGCGCTATCATGAAGCCGACGGCCGGTGGGCGGAAGCCCAAAGCGGCGTGACGGCGGGTTGGGACAATTTTGGAGCTTATACCCCGTTGACAAGCGGGGCACAAATCGACGACGAAGAACCAGTCTTAAAACACGTCCAGGCCGCCGTCATGGTCAAACGTCTATTCAATCGTAGTCTGTTACGCCCCGGGGATGTGCCCGCTTCCCAGGCTGACCTGCAGGTCATCGGCGTTTTCAATCCGGCCGCCGTGGCGACCGCGAGCGGGGTGGCGCTGCTGGTGCGAGTGGCTGAGGTGCCGCACGAGCGCCGGCCGGGGCGGTTGGCGTTGCCGCGCTGGGATGCCGCCGCCGGTCGTGTCGTGGCCGATTGGGTGGACGACGCAGAGGTGGAGCTGCTGGACGCGCGCGTGGTCAGGCTCCGGCGCACCGGTTGGTTGCGGCTCACGTCCGTTTCGCACCTGTGCGTGCTGCGCAGCCGCGACGGCCGCAGCGTGGAGGCGATCGAGCCAGGCCGGTTCCTGCCGGCAAGCGGGGACGAGGAGTTTGGCGTAGAAGATCCGCGGCTGACGCCGTTGGACGGCCGGTTCTATTTCACCTACGTCGCGGTCTCGCGCCACGGCGCCGCCACCGCGTTGGCGTCCACGACCGATTTCAAGAGTTTTGAGCGGCACGGGATCATCTTTCCGGCCGAGAACAAGGACGTCGTTTTGTTTCCGGAGCGGGTGGCTGGACGCTACGTCGCGTTGCACCGCCCGAACCCGGCCCAGCATTTTAGCGCGCCGGAAATGTGGCTGGCCGAGTCCGCGGACCTGATCCATTGGGGGAGTCACCGGCCGTTGGTCGGGAGCCAGGGGGCCTGGGATGTGGGCCGGGTCGGGGCCGGGACGCCGCCGGTGCGCACGGCTCGAGGCTGGCTCGAGATTTATCACGGAAACAATCAGCGGCCGGGCGAAGCGGGCGTCGGGGCATATGCCGCAGGGGCGTTGCTGCTGGACCTGGAGAATCCGGGACGCGTGCTGGCGGCGTGCGGTCCGGTCCTGGCGCCGGAAACGAATTACGAGCGAGGCGGGTTTGTCCCGAATGTGGTTTTCCCGACCGGCATCGTGCCGCGGGGTGAAACCGCGCTGGTTTATTACGGCGCGGCGGACTCGGTCGCCGCCGTAGTCGAGGTGCGGTTGGAGGAATTGCTCGAGGGTCTGCGCGGTTGGGTGTCTGGCTGATCGGTGCTGGATTGGCCGGTTCTTCGGACCGCGGCTTGTCCCAAGCCGCAGCAACCCTGGCCCGCCACCAACTCCAGAATCTGCACCGATCAATCCGCGGCTGAACCGCTGCGAGTTGAGGCACCTCGCGGTCCAAGCCCAGCCCAGGGGCGCGGGCGGAAGCCTGCGGCTACGAAGCGGCAGCGGCCCGGGCGCGATTTATGCCAGCGCCCCGGAGGTTTGCTGGCATTGACGCGCGGGGAATGGCCTTCGAACTCGCCGCGCGGCTCGGTCCAACGCGGGTAAATGCCCCCGCACTCGATCCCCGGATACTTGTCCTTGACCACGCCGAAGCTGTCATAGACCTGGAGTTCGTAGCGGCCCATGAAATAGATGCCCGAGTTGCGGCTGTCCCTGGGGTCAGGTCTCGACATTTGACATTTCGTCCGGGGGTTCCCACCTCGGTCTGGACCCGCTGCCGCAGTTCCCGCAGTAGGTCGAATGTCGAATGTCGAGACCTGACCCCGTGAGGGTCGTTAAATTGGGAATTGTCATAGGCGTGAATTTGGCCCAGCTTAAGCAATGGCTGTGGGAAGGGCAATGCTTTCCAGTCCGGGTGGAGCGCATCCGTTCCGGAATCTCGCGATCGCGCGCCGGTATTGACCGACGGGGCGGGTGTCGGCTTTCCTAAGCGGAACCAGAGTTATGAGTGAGCAAGTTTTGTCAGTTTCGACCGGGCCGGAATCCGCCAACGCGGCGGGGCGGGACGGGGATGTCGCGGCGATCGACGAGCTCCGTCGATGTTACCAGAGAATTCGGGCGGAGTTGGCGAAGGTCATCATCGGCCAGGAGGAGGTGATTGAACGGTTGTTGATCTGCATTTTGGCGCGGGGGCACGGGCTGCTGATGGGTGTGCCGGGCCTGGCCAAAACGACCATGGTCAACTCGCTGGCGCAGGTGATGTCGCTCCAGTTCAACCGCATCCAGTTCACGCCCGACTTGATGCCCTCGGACATCACGGGCACGGACATTTTGCAGGAGACCGATCAGCCGGGCCGGCGCGCCTTCGTGTTCGCCCGCGGGCCGATCTTTGCCAACATCATCCTGGCCGACGAGATCAACCGCACGCCGCCCAAGACGCAATCGGCGCTGCTGGAGGCGATGCAGGAGCACCACGTGACGGCGGCCGGCCGGGTGTTCGCGCTGCCCGCGCCGTTTTTCGTACTGGCCACGCAGAACCCGATCGAGCAGGAGGGTACCTACGCCCTGCCGGAGGCGCAACTGGACCGGTTCATGTTTTTCATCCCGGTGGATTACCCGAACCGGGCCGAGGAAGGCCGGATTGCGCGCGAGACCACCGGGGGCGGCCCGGTCGGGCTGGGGAAGTTGATCGATGGCGAGGAAGTGATGGCGTTCCAGGCGGTGGTGCAGCGGGTGCCGGTGCCCGATCACATTTACGACACGGCGGTGGACCTGGTGCGTCGGACCCGGCCGCGGGTGGACGGGGCGCCGGACTGGGTGGGCAAGTGGGTGACCTGGGGGGCGGGTCCGCGGGCGGTGCAATACCTGATTCGCGGGGCCAAGGCGCGTGCGGTCCTGCACGGCAGTTACCTGGTCCGGATGGAGGACCTGGAGGCGGTCGCTCACCCGGTGTTGTTGCATCGGATTCTGGTGAATTTTCAGGCGCAGGCCGAGGGGGTGACCAGCGGGACGATCATCGACCGGCTGCTGGCGGCGGTTCGAGGAGAACCCCGGCGTGGCTGAGGCCCCGAAATTTCTGGACGCCGGGGTGCTAGCGCGGCTGATGGCCCAGCCGGTCCTGGCGCGCTTCCCGATGGAGGGCAACCTCTCCGGCCAACACAAGAGTCCCCACCGCGGCGCCAGCGTCGAGTTCGCCGAATACCGGAACTACGTTCCTGGCGACGACACGCGGCGGTTGGATTGGCGGGTGTTCGCCCGTTCGGACCGGTTTTTTCTGAAGGAATTCGAGGCGGAAACCAATTTGCGTTGTTACCTGGTGCTGGACACCAGCGCCTCGATGGGCTTTGGCGCCGCCTCCGGCCGCAAGCTGGATGTGGCGCGACAGTTGATCGCGTCCCTGGCCTACCTGGTCGTGCACCAGGGCGACGCGGCGGGGTTGGTGTGCGCGGGGGAAAAGACGCACGTGGACGTCCCGGCCCGGCGCAACCCGGCCCACCTGCAAATCATCCTCGAGACACTGGAGAAGATCGAGCCGCGGGGCGCGACCGGTTTGATCGGCGCGCTGCACGACCTGGCGGAGAAGATCCG
>JAGWYX010000355.1 GCA_018969165.1 Verrucomicrobiota bacterium | reverse complement strand
GATGTTGCCTCCCGATGCGCGCCCTGGGCGGGCCGGTCCAAACCGCGTTGCTCGAGCAAACCGCCCTGGTCCGGCTCCGGCAGAAGGCCTTCCGGTGTTACGCCCGCGCGCGGCAGGTGGGCTGGGACCAGGCGCTGTGGGAAGGCGTGTTTCGCGCCCTGGGTTACCGCCACAACATCTGGCCCATGCAACGCCTGGCCGAATTGACCTTCCCGATCACCCGACGGCAACCGCGCCCGACCGCGTTCGGGTTCCAGGCCATCCTCCTGGGCGTCGGCAACCTGTTGCCCGACGAATGGACCCCGACGGTCGGCCGCGCCGATGACCACTGGCGCCGACTGTGGGATGCCTGGTGGCGGGTGCGGGAAGAATTCGTCGAGTGGATTCTGCCGCGACGCCTCTGGCGCTTGAATGGGGTCCGTCCCGCCAATCATCCCCAACGCCGCCTGGCCCTGGCGGCGCATTGGCTGGCCCGGCACGAATCGGTCGCCGCGAGACTCGAGACCTGGTTTGCCACCCCGTTGCCCCGCGCCCGATGGGCCGCCGCCCTTCGCGAAGCGCTCGAAGTCGAGCCCGACGAGTTTTGGTCCTGGCACTGGACGTTCCGGTCCCGGCGCTTGTCCGCGACCCGGCCATTGCTTGGCGCGGCGCGCGTCACCGACCTGAGCGTAAACGCGGTGCTGCCTTGGTTCTGGATGCGGGCGGTGGCCGGAAAGAACGAGACCCTGCGCCAGGCCGCCGAAGTACGCTACCTGGGCTGGCCAAAAGCCGAGGACAACTCCGTCTTGCGCCTGGCCCGGCAACGGTTGCTGTCCGGCCCCTCGGCCCCGTCGGTTCGCAGCGCCGCTACCCAGCAGGGCCTGATCCAGATCGTCCGCGACTTCTGCAGCGAGTCCAACGCGGTGTGCGACCATTGTCTTTTCCCGGCCGTGGTTCGGGATTTCGCGTTGCGGCTGCCGGCCCTGCCCACGGCGCCCGCCGGCCCCCGCTTTCCGCCCGGGTGAGCTGACCAGGCGGGGCGGCGAACCGGCCGACGCCGACGTTGCCCGCGCGCGCGCTGCCGGCGCCACCGGCGAAATCAGCGTTTACAAACACCGCCGGCCAATTCCACTTGCCGCGGGCGGCAATTGTTCTAATATTCCGCCAATGGAAACCGTCGCCACGCTCATTATTGTCGGCGCGCTGCTCCTGCTGCTGGAGACGGTCTTGCCCGGGATGATCGCCGGCTCGCTCGGCGTCCTTTGCCTGATTGGCGGCGTGGTGATGGGTTACGCGACCTTCGGCGCGCAAACCGGGCATTTGATCCTGCTCGGCGTCGTGGTCGGGTTGATCGTGGTCGCGCTGTGCTGGGTAAAATATTTTCCCGACAGCCGCCTGGCCCGGGTGTTCATCTCCCAGCGCACCGTCGGGGAAATCGGGACCGACAAGCCGGAATTGCTCGACCAGACCGGCCTGGCCCAAACGCCGCTGCGCCCATCCGGAGCGGCGCTCATCAACGGTCAACGGATTGATGTCGTGACCGAAGGACCGTTCGTCGAACGTGGCGCCGCCATCCGAGTCATCGCCGTCGAAGGCATGCGCGTGGTCGTGCGTGCCCTGCCGCAGGTACAATCGCAGCCCCCCAAACCCACCCAACCATGAAACCGCTCCTCCCGTTGCTCGGCCAGTTCCAGATGATCCTCTGGGGCATCCTGGCGCTGATCATCTTCGTCATCATCGTCGTCGTGATCAACTTCTTCAGCGTCTGGATTCGCGCCTTGTTCTCCGGCGCCAAGGTCAAGTTCACCGAGCTGATCGCGTTGCGCCTGCGCAACGTACCGGTCGGCTTGGTCGTCGATACCCGCATCACCGCCGTCAAGTCCGGCCTGCCCGTGTCGGTGGATGACCTGTCCACCCACTTCCTGGCCGGCGGCAACATCGAGATGGTCGTCCTGGCCTTGATCGCCGCCAAAAAGGCCGGCATCCGCCTGGAGTTTGATCGCGCCTGCGCCATTGACCTGGCCACCAAGGGCACCGGCAAGACCGTGCTCGAGGCGGTCAAGACCTCCGTCAACCCCAAGGTGATCGATTGCCCGGCCCCCAACTCCGGCAAAATCACCATCGACGGCGTCGCCAAGGACGGCATCGTAATCAAGGCCAAGGCGCGCGTCACCGTCCGCACTCACCTCGAACGCTTCGTCGGCGGCGCCACCGAGGAGACCATCATTGCCCGCGTGGGCGAAGGCATCGTGGCGACCATCGGCTCGGCGGACACCTACAAGGACGTGCTGGAGAACCCGGACCGGATTTCAAAGACGGTTCTCGGCAAGGCGCTGGATAGCAACACCGCCTTCGAGATTCTCTCGATCGACATCGCCGACGTGAGCGTGGGCGAGAACGTCGGCGCCAAGCTGCAGGCCGAGCAGGCCGAGGCCAACAAGCTCATCGCCCAGGCCCAGGCCGAGGTCCGCCGCGCCGCCGCCGTCGCCCTCGAACAGGAAATGACCGCCCGGGTCGCCGAAATGCGCTCCCGCGTGGTCGAGGCCGAGGCGCAGGTGCCGTTGGCAATGGCGGAGGCCTTCCGCAGCGGCCACCTCGGCATCATGGATTATTACCGGTTCAAAAATATCCAGGCCGACACGGCCATGCGCGATAGCATTGCCGGCGGCGGCGCGGGCGGCGTCGGCGGTGGCACCAGCAGCACGCCATCGCCCAAACCTCCGGGCAGTTGAGCGGAAACCGGCGACCCCACCCCATGCGCACCCATCGCCACAAATTCAATCCGGGCCGCCGCGGCTACCGGTTTACGGATTCACCGTGACCGACATGATTTCGGTGCCCGCCATCAGCCTGTTCGGCGCCGGGAGTTCCTGGAACGACCTGGTGAATCTGGTGGTGGTGCTGTTCATCGTTCTCTCGGCGGTCTCGAACTTGCTCCGACGAAAATCCAGCCGATCGGAAGAAGACGGCGCCCAAACACCCGCCCCGCCCGCTGACCACCCCGCGCTGCGACCGCCACCACCGCTTGCGCCGCGCCCCGCAGCCCGACCGCCGAAACCGGTCGATTGGCAGGAGGAACTGCGTCGCCTGCTTGCGGGCCAGACCGAGGCGCCCCCGCCAATCCGCGTTCCGCCGCCGACACCCTTGGCGGCGCCCCCGTCGATTCGGCCGCCGCAGATTCGCGCTGGCGTCGCGCCGCCAACCAGCGGGGTCGAAGCCGCCGCCGCGGGGCTGGCGACGTTGCGCGAGTCGCAAGCCGCTTACCAGCAGGCGCGGCAGATGGACGAGGCGGTGAGCGAACGTCTCGAGCAGCGGGGGGCGTTGTCCCAGGCGATGTCGGTTTACCAGCAGGCCAGCTTGCTTGACCAGCAGGTGGCCGTGCGGCTGCACGCGGTTACCTCGCGGCCGGTCCGGCCTACCACCGTGGTGCGGCGGACCGTTCATTCGGTCGAGATCAGCCAGACGCGAGCGTTGTTCCGGCACCCGGCGACCGCGCGGCAGGCGGTGATTGCCGCGGTCATCCTGGGGCCGCCGCCGGGGCTGGAGGTTTAGTGAAATTGAAAGCGCCCTTTACACCTGGGCGCTCTCGACTCTATGTTGATTTGCGCCAACGGGCGCAAGCACATGCCCAAACCCATCGTCCCAATGACGGTCGAGGCAGCCACAATGGAGCTGCCCGACACCAAGACGCTCCGGCTCAAATGGCCGGACGGCTACGCTGTCGAGTTCAAGACCGGTCAGTTTATCACCGTGCATTTCCCCGATGCCCCCGCCTACAAACGGGCCTACTCGCTCTCCTCGTGCGCGCTGGATCGCGGTTTCTACGAAATCACGATCAAGCGCGAAGGCAAAATGGGCACCCGCCTGGTGGACTGGACCCAACCGGGCGACCAGTTGATGGTCATTCCGCCGGCCGGCCGGTTTCTGCCCGTGTTCGAACCGAACAAGCACCTGATCTGCATCGCTGGGGGATCGGGGGTCACGCCGTTCCGCGGATTCGTCCGCGAAGCGACGCGGCGTCGCCTTAAGACCCGGATCACCGTCCTTTACAGCGTGCGCACGACCAACGATATCATCTTCAATGCCGAGTTCCGCGCCCTGGCTCAAGAAAACCGGAACTTCAGTTTTTATGTCACCTGCACCCGGTTGTCGGCACAGGATCCGTGGAGCGGACGCCGGGGCCGGATCGACGGGGCCTGGGTCAGGGAACAGATTCAGGACCTGCCCAACACGGTGTTTTACGCCTGCGGTCCCAACCCGCTGGTCGAAGCAGCGGAGCACCTGGTGTGGCAGGACTTGGCCGTCCCGCGGGAACAAATGAAGACCGAAAAGTGGGGCTGAGACAGTGCGGCTGTTAGATTTTGGATTTGAGATTTTCGGCGCCGGACGCCACACTGGCGACCGCGGGCTTTAAACCGCACTAGATTCCTTGAAGCCGAGAACTCATTGCGGCCAGGTCAAGTTTTGGCCCCTCCTCTTCGCTTCGTTTGGGGCTTCAAGGAATCGATGAGCCAGGCGCACGCGCGGAATGCACGAAGGCAAAGAACAATCGAAGATGCAGGACCAAGGTGACTTGAGGTCTGAGGCGCGCTTGGCTAGCCGATTATGTTGAAACGCACACGGCTCTTCGGCGCACACCAGAAACTGGGGGCGCGCCTGATTGAATTCGGCGGTTGGGAAATGCCGGTGCAATACTCCGGCATCCTGGACGAGCACCGCGCCGTGCGGACCGCCGCCGGTTTGTTCGACATCTCTCATATGGGCCAGGTCTCGATCAGCGGGCCGGCGGCTCGCGATTTCCTCAACCGCGCCCTGACCAATAACCTGAACCAAATCGATCCCGGCCACGGCCAATACACCCTGATGTGCAACGAACGCGGCGGGGTGATCGACGACCTCTACGCCTATCATGTCGGCGACCAGGAATACCTGCTGGTCATTAACGCCTCGCGGATCGAGGCCGACGTAAAATGGCTGAGCCAACAATTGGCCACCTTTCCGCAATCCCCCGGCGTCCATCTCCGAAATGTCTCCGAGGCCTTCGGCGCCGTCGCCCTGCAGGGCCCCCGCGCGGTCGAGTTCATCGATGCCTGCATCCCGCCGGCGACCTTGTGCGGCGCGACCGTCGGACGCGCCAGCGAGTTGCACAAGAACCAACTCGCCGCCTTCCCGGCACTCGGACAAACGGCCTTCGTCGCGCGCACCGGCTACACCGGCGAGGAC
>JAGWYX010000354.1 GCA_018969165.1 Verrucomicrobiota bacterium | reverse complement strand
CACTGCGCTGAGTGAACCCAAGTAAGTCGGCGCGTTGTCGAGCACGCTCGATAGGACGCCCGTTGCCCAGTAGAAAAAGCTCGGCGTCAACCCACTGGCGTGCGCCGCCCGCCATTCCAACCACTGCAAGGCTGGGAGCATCGTTGCAAACACACCGGCAAATAGCACCGCCACTTCGATCAACGGCCGTAAACTGAACTGGTTGGCCGCGCGAACCGAGGGTCGGGTGGCATAGCTCGAGCCAAGGGCCGCACCGGCCATCAGTGCCTCGCGAAGCAAGGGCGGGTGCTGAATAAAAACCGCAATCAGGATCAGCCCTAGAAATGCCAGGTTACAGGCGCCGTCGAGCTGCCATCGGCCTTCCGGCCCCCCTGCCTCGATCGGGGCCGCTGGGCGCGTGGCGTGCGCCCAACTGCGGTAGTCGAGGACGTAGAACTCCGCCAGGAGAATCAGCGTGCCGACCAGCCAGACGGACCCGCACTCCCGAGCCACCCACCAGAACGGGATGCCCTTCAGATAACCCAGAAACAACGGCGGGTCCCCGACCGGTGTCAAACAACCGCCGACGTTGGCGACCACGAAGATGAAGAACACAACGTGGTGGGCGGCGACCCGGTGACGATTCATCCTTAGCCAGGGCCGAATGAGTAATACCGCGGCGCCGGTGGTTCCCAGGAGGTTGGCGACCAGGGCCCCGACCAACAGGAAGGCGGTGTTAGCCAACGGGGTGGCCACGCCGGGAACTCGCAAGTGAATGCCCCCGGCCACGATGAAGAGCGAGCCGATCAGGACGATGAAACTGAGGTACTCGCCGGCCGTGTGTAGCACTGGGCCGTAAGCATGCAGGCCCAACAGATAATACCCGAGGGTGATGGTGCCCAGGGCCCCGGCGAATTTCCCGTAGTTGCGCTCCCACCAGCCGGCGCACACCAGCGGAGCCGCCGCCATCGTCACCAGCAGCGCCCCAAACGGCAGGGCCATCCAGAGGCTTGGCGGAACCGGGTCGGGACCCATGCCCGGAGAGGCTACGAACGCCCAGCCCGCGGAGCAACCATTATTGAATTCCGGGCTCCCGCACACCCCTGCCAGTCCCTCCGGTCGCGCGGTCAGCCGCGCCACCTGGTCAGGGCCAACAATCGGGTCAAGACCGACCCGGCCGGCGACCACCGGAGGCCGGAACCGTCAAGTCGAGTTTTATTGCGTTTTTAAGCAAATCGTTTAGAAAAACTGCCTGGTTGAACTCGAACCGATAATCCAGCTTGCTATGAGACTCGATGACTCGATGCCTCTCTATGCGCAGCCGGCAACGGTGGCGCCGGACTCCAGACCCGTGGCGTGCCCGGTCGGAACGGTGGCACCGGAGACGACCTTGACCCTGCCCCGGCCGGAGGCGGTCCCCAAAGCCTTGCCGCTGTTCGAGAAAGCCAGGAATTTCAAGGCCGCGGCCCGGGTGCGCGCCCTGGGCCTCTACCCGTATTTCCGGACCATCTCCTCGGCCCAGGACACCGAGGTGGCGATCAATGGCCGAAAGGTGTTGATGCTTGGCTCAAACAGCTACCTGGGTTTGACCAACCACCCGCTCATCAAAGAGGCGGTCAAAACCAGCGTGACCAAATATGGCAGCGGCTGCGCCGGGTCGCGCTTCTTGAATGGCACACTGGACATTCACCTCGAGCTGGAGGAGCGCCTGGCCCGATTGGTCAACCGCGAGGCCGCGCTCCTTTACAGCACCGGCTTCCAGGTCAACCTCGGCGTCATCAGCGCGCTGGTCGGCAAGGGCGAGTTCATCCTGGCCGACAAGAGCAATCACGCCAGCCTGGTCGAAGGCTGCCTGCTCTCTGCGGGGCGTTTCATCCGCTTCCCCCATAACGACATGGCCACGCTCGAAAACCGCCTGGAACAACTCGACCCGGCGGCGGGCAAGCTGGTGGTGGTGGATGGAGTCTTCAGCATGGAAGGCGACCTCACGCCCTTGCCCCAAGTCTGCCGGCTGGCCGCGCGATACCGCGCGGCCGTGATGGTCGATGACGCTCACGGGATCGGCGTCATGGGCCGGGGCGGAGCCGGCACCGCCAGCCACTTCGGTCTGACCGACCAGGTGCAGTTGATCATGGGCACCTTCAGCAAATCCTTGGCCAGCCTCGGGGGCTTCATCGCCGCCAGTGCCGAGGTCATCGACTACCTCAAACATCACTCGCGCAGTCTGATCTTCAGCGCCAGCATGAGCCCCGCCAACGCCGCCGCCGCCCTGGCCGCCCTCAATATCATGCAGCAGGAACCCGAGCGCATCACTCGCCTCTGGCAAAACACCGATCGCATGCACCAAGGACTGCGGTCGCTTGGTTTTGACCTCGGCAGTTCCCAGACCCCGATCCTGCCGGTGCACTGTCGCGACGCGATGCTCACCTTCAGATTCTGCAAACGATTGGAAGAAGAAGGCGTGTTCGTCAACCCCGTCGTCCCGCCAGGCATCGCCCCGGGCCAGGAATTGATCCGGATCAGCCTCATGGCGACGCACACCGACCGCCAGATCGATTTCGCCCTCGAGAAAATGGAGCAGGTCGGGCGCGAACTCGGCCTGGTCTGACGCCGACGATCCCCTGCCCTTCCGCGCATCAGTTCATGGGAAA
The DNA here is from genome assembly GCA_018969165.1 of Verrucomicrobiota bacterium. Taxonomy (GTDB): domain Bacteria; phylum Verrucomicrobiota; class Verrucomicrobiia; order Limisphaerales; family JAGWYX01; genus JAGWYX01. Next base: position 2,577 of record JAGWYX010000354.1, on the reverse strand, counting down.
CCGCCCATTCCCGACCCGTTCACGGGGAAACGGAGCGCCGGCTGCGTGAACCATGAAAGTGCTGCTGACCGGCGCCAGCGGGTTTGTGGGCAGCCACGTGCTGGCCGGCTTGCGGTCGCAACAGATCCCGACCGCGGTGCTCCTGCGCCGCACCAGCCGGCCGACGCTCATCGCTGACCACCTGCCGCACGTTCAGGTCCATTACGGCGGCCTCGACGACGCGGAGGCGTTGCGGGCCGCCCTGCGCGGCGCGACGCACATGATTCATTGTGCCGGTTGCACCAAGGCCCGCCGAACCGACGAGTTTTACACCATCAACCAAACCGGGACCCGCCACGTGGTGGAGGCGCTCAACGCGCAGTCGGACCAGATCCAGCGCCTCGTGCACATCTCCAGCCTCGCGGTCAGCGGGCCGGCCCTCCCAAGCCAGCCCGCCCGCGAAGCGGATTCGCCGCGGCCAGTATCGGAATACGGCAAGAGCAAGCTTGCCGCCGAGCAGGAGGTTCGGGACCGTTGCCAAGTCCCGTTCGTCATTCTCCGGCCGTCGGCGGTATATGGCCCCGGCGACGCGGATTTCCTCGCGCTGTTCAAAGCGGTGCGCGCGCATTTCCGTCCGACGTTCGGTGACGAGGAGAAGGCGCTTAGCCTGGTGTTTGCGCGTGACCTGGCGCAGGCAACCATCCAATGCCTGACGCATCCCGCGGCGGCTGGCCAGATCTACCACGTGGCGGCCGAGCCGGCGGTGACGGTCGGTGAGATCACCCGCGAGATCGCCCGCCAACTCGAGGTCTGGACGGTGCCGCTTGCGCTGCCGGGCGCGCTCTTGTGGCCGTTTTGTCTGATCGGCGAACTCGGCTCGCGACTGACCGGCAAGCCGGGCGTATTGAGCCGGGCCAAGTATCCCGAGCTGCGCGCCCCCGGCTGGGTTTGCGACGTGCGCCGGATTCGTGACGGGATTGGTTGGAGCAGCGCCACGCCGCTGCCTGAAGGCATCGCACAGACCCGCGAGTGGTACCGCTCAAAGGGTAGGTTGTGATCGCCCCGTCGGCCTTCGGGGTCAGATCTCGACATTTGACAATCCATTCGCTCAACGGGAGCCAGGAGGCGTCGCGGTCCTGTGCGCCGGGGTTCGGAAGGCCGGCGATCTCGATCGAAGGTCAAATGTCGAGATCTGACCCCAAGAACCGAAAATCGCGTTTGTCATCCGCCGTGCATTGGCGCATGAATAAACGCATGCTTCCGTCCGCACCGTTTGTCGTTTCCCCCGCCATCCCGCGTCGGGCGCGGCGGGCTGAGACAACCCGCGGTCCGATTCATTGGGTACTGTGGCTGGCGCTGCTCGGGTTGGGCCCGGTTCCATACGCCCATGGCGCCGAGGCCGCGCCGGTGGTTCACATGCTGGTCCCCGGGTTCACGGTGCGTGAGGTGCCGGTCCACCTGCCCAACATCAACGACCTCCGGTTCGCCCCGGACGGCCGGCTCACCGCCCTGGCTTACGATGGCCGAGTCTGGCTCCTGCGCGACACCGACGGTGACGGCCTCGAAGACACCGCCGAGTTATTCTGGGACAAACCGACGATCCGCGTGCCGGTCGGCATGGCATGGTCCACCGCCGGTCTTTATGTCTCCTCACACGGCAAGGTGTCGTTGCTGCGCGACACCGACGGCGACGGCAAGGCCGATAGCGAGGAAATCGTCGCCAGTGGTTGGCCACCCACCGATGTCGGGTCCGGCGGCGTCGATGCCACCGCTGTCACGCTGGACCGCGAGGGCAATCTCTATTTCGGCCTGATCACCGCCGATTACTCGAATCCGTATCGGGTCAAAGACGGCGTATCGCATTACGACCTGAACGGGATGCGCGGCACGATTCAGAAGTGGTATGCCAAGACCCGTGCGCTCGAAACCGTCGCCAACGGTATCCGAGTGCCTTACACGCTGGCGTTCAATCGGCGGGGCGACCTGTTCGTCACCGACCAGGAAGGGGCCACCTGGTGTCCCGGGGGGAATCCGCTCGACGAACTTGATTACATTATTCGCGGGCACAACTACGGTTTCCCGCCGCGGGACGAAAAGTGGTTGCCCGATCTCGTGAGCGACCCGCCGGTGGTGGCCTTCGGCCCGCAGCACCAGTCCTCGTGCGGCCTGCTTTTCAACGAGCCGCACGGACCGCTGAACCGGAGGCTGGAGACCCGAAACCGGGCGCCGGCGCTGCCGGCATCGCCAGGCCAGGGGTTGTTCGGCCCGAAATGGTGGGAAGGCGACGCGTTGGTCGCCGGCGAATCGCGCGGCAAGATCTGGCGAGTGCGCCTGGTGAAGACGTCGCACGGCTACGTCGGCAAAGAATACACGATCGCGCGGCTGGCGATGTTGACCCTCGATGTGGCGATTTCGCCGAAGGGCGACTTGTATGTTTGCTGTCACAGCGGGCAGCCGGATTGGGGCACCGGTCCGCGAGGCCAGGGGAAAATATTCAAGATCAGCTACACCGATCCGGCGGCGCCGCAACCGGTGGTGACTTGGGCGGCGGGCCCGATGGAGGTCCGCGTGGCGTTCGACAAGCCGCTCGATCCGAGC